>DATJGV010000230.1:0-6775 GCA_035494575.1 Pyrinomonadaceae bacterium
TGCGCGTGCCGTAAACCAAATTCGCGGACAATGGTCGCGCTATGAGCCAAGCTATCAGACCGCCGATCCGCTCGTCCCCGTCGTCCTCGTCAGCTATCGCGACCCGGTGAGCAACTCTCTCAAGACGCTGGTTGCCGGAAATTCGACAACCAGCACTTCGCTCAATTTTGCCGATTCGCGCAAGGAAACGCGTTTTCAGCTGCAGGATTCGCTTACGTACATTTTGGGTCGTCATACCTTGAAGGGCGGGTTCGATGTTCAGAATGTGAATTCAAAAGTCCTGGGGTTAGGCGATGCGACCGGCACATTCAACTTCGGCAGCGTCTTAAACTATTCTAACAACGTCCTGTCGCGTTTTCGTCAAAATTTCGGAACCGGTTCGGATGTCAAAAACACCTACTACGGATTTTTCATCAACGACGAAATCCGTCCCGCGTCGAATTGGACCCTCAGTTACGGCGTTCGTTACGAGCGCGAAACTGCCGTGTCGGACAACAACAATTGGGGTCCGCGCCTGGGCATTGCGTGGGACCCGTTCAAAAAGGGCAAGGGTGTGATTCGCTTCGGCGCGGGCATCTTTTACAACCGCGTCCTGCTTCGAACCGTTGCCGATTCGATCCAAAACACGGGCGGCAACCTTGTCGAATTCGACACAAACACCATAGGCACATCGGGCAGCGACACGCGCCGGACAGCCATCCTCGCCGCTATCGCGCAAAAATTTCCAAATAGTTTTGCGACCACAGCCGATCTCAAATCGCTCATTGCCGCGACGTGTCCGACGGTGTCAAACCCACTCGGGCCATGTAACGAAAACACAGGTTTTGCGACGAATGTTTCGAGCGCCGGCAATCCGCTGCGTTCGGTCGAGCCTGATCTCAAAATTCCCGAAAGCTATCAATACAATGTCGGATTCGAACGCGAGATCGGCAAAGGCTATGTGTTCGAGGCGAACTACACGATAAACAAAACCGTTCGTCTGTGGCGTGATTACAACCCGAACGCTCCGATCCTGCCCAGCGGTTATGCCGATTGGACCGATTACCTTATCCACAATCCGTTCGAGCTTTCGTCTAAACGCAAATACACATTTTATCTTGGCAAGACCAGCGACGGCAGCGGCATTACGACCACGCAGGACGGCACGACAAACTGCGGCACGTCGACCGCAAATTGCTTTGTTAATCTCAATACGACCAACTCGTCAACAACTGCACCGGCGGTTGCCGTCGAAGGACAGAACAACAACGCGACGGGCGCGCCTGTTGGTATCGCTCTCGCCGCCATTGCAAAATTCCGACCTGACCAGACTGTCGAGGAAACCTCGCGTATCGGCTCGTACGGCAACGCGTTTTATCATGGGCTTATTCTGGAAATTCGCAGCCGATTCAGAAATCTGGGTTACGGCTTTGGCGCAGCGCTCCGTGCGAACTACACGCTCTCGAGCACTAAAGACGACGGTCTGAATAATACGGCAAATGCCGAGATAAACGGCGATTTTGATCGCGAATGGGCACGCAATCTTCAGGACCGTCGTCATCGCGTCGCGATCTCCGGAACTTTTCAAACTCCTCGTTGGTTTGGCAGATTGAAATTCTCGCCGCTCATGCGTTACGGCTCGTCTGCTCCGTTCAATCTCGGCGCGGGCGGCAGCGACCGAAACCTCGACGACCTCGGGACCGACCGTCTCAATTTCAGCGGCAACACAAAAGACATCGTCTGGCGCGAATCGGTCTCGCCGGTTTCAGACGCGCTCATTTCGCAATTTTCATTGCAGCCCATAGGCGCAAAAAGCGGCAACTTGCCCCGTAACGCTGGCCATGGACCGAGCCTTTTCACATTCGATATGAGCGTTACACGTGAATGGAAATTCGGCGAGCGGAGGCGCCTGCGGCCGGTGATCGAATTTGATAACATTTTCAACGCAACGGTTTTCAGCTACGGTGCAGAGTTTGTCGATTTCCAGGCGCTCCGCAACGACGGCACGGAACCAACAGCCACACAGAAGCTCGCCCGTCAAAATTTTCTCGTCCCGACCAGAACCTACCGCCAACGCCAGATCCGCCTCGGCATTCGGTTCGACTTTTAGAAAATCAAAGGAGGCGGTAATTAACCGCCTCCTACCACCTGCAAAATTATCGTGACGAAACAGGCTTGTTTATGATAGTTTTAAATGGTTGAACATTTTTGTTCACGCCCGCCTGTTATGAACGAAGTTATTGAAAAAGGCAGCGTGCCGTTTACCGAAGTCTCTCTGGAATCGGTCCTTCTCGACGCCGACCTCTTTGTAAAATATAGTTCGCCCGAAAAGGCATTCCAACTTCTTAAGGAATCGCTCGACCGCAGCCCGCGCTCCATTCCGCTTCGTGAAAAAATGCGCGACATCTGCGTGAAACAAAAGAACTTAGACGAGGCAGCACGTCAATGCCTTGCCTTGGTCAGCCTCTACATCGGCCGCGAGGATTTCGACGTCGCCTACGAC
This sequence comes from Pyrinomonadaceae bacterium, assembly GCA_035494575.1. Taxonomy (GTDB): domain Bacteria; phylum Acidobacteriota; class Blastocatellia; order Pyrinomonadales; family Pyrinomonadaceae; genus OLB17. The sequence continues at coordinate 2,483 of DATJGV010000230.1, forward strand.
CGTTTGCAGGAGGCAAAGCTTTTAGATCCAAGGATTTCCGTCGCGCCGGGCCTCGAAGCCATTCGCCGCGCCCGCCGGCCCGATTTTGCGTTAAATCGCGACAAATCGCCGCAAAAGATCCGGACCGATGTGACCCTCGCCGGTAACCTCGGTTATGTCAGTATTTTCGATGCGGTCCAGGTTGTCGAGAATGCAAAGATGACCGGCCTACTGGTCATCAAAAACGATATGCATCTCGGAAATGTTGCGTTTAACGAGGGCAAGATCGTCGATGCCGAGTGCAACGGACATAACGGCGTAACGGCCTTTCGCGACATCATCGAATTAAACAGCGGCACATTTGAATTTTCGACCTCAGAGAACGAATTCCCTGTCGTCATCGCGGTCACAAGCAACACCAACTTCCTTTTGGACGTTCTTACCGAACTCGACAATGAACGCGCCGAGGCGCAGGGGCTCCGCAGTCCTGACGGCGAGAAGTGGTAAACAAAATATCTGCTGTTTAATTATGAATTTGATCAATTATTAATTAGCTGATTAATTGGCAGACATCCTGTTTTAGCCGCATAATATTTGACTTACAGCCCCTCATACAACAAAATATAGTGCTACTTTCTTTCCCTGGCACTATAGAATGTTTAAACTTCAGCGTCTCGAAATCACCGGCTTCAAATCATTTGCCGACTACACTGAAATAGTTTTTACGGGCAGCGGCATAACCGCCGTTGTCGGGCCTAACGGCTGCGGTAAATCCAACGTTTCCGACTCGATCTCATGGGTGCTCGGCGAACAGCGCGCCAAGTCGCTTCGCGGCGGCGAGATGAAGGACGTTGTTTTTCAGGGTTCCCGAAACCGCAAGCCCGGCGGCATGGCAGAAGTTACTCTTCATCTCATTCGCGATGAGGATTTTCTTGATGTTGACGAAGGCGAGCTCGATGATATAGATCAGGCTCTTACGGAAATTGACGACCACTCGGTCGATCTTTCTGAGATAGAGCCCGAAAATACGGCTTCCGACCCTTTTGCGGTTCCCGTCGACGCGGTCGTTGAGACGAACGGTTTTCATTCCGACGAATTAGAAACAGAAAAGGTTCAGGCAGCCCAAGTCGGTTCCGTTCAGACGGTTGAAACCCGTGTAAAAACGAAGCGCCACTGGCGTCCTCGTTCATTTGCGCTGGACTTTGCGCCCGGCGAGGCAGTTTCGGTCACGCGGCGCCTTTATCTGTCGGGCGAGAGCGAATACCTGCTGAACGGCAAATCGTGCCGGCTTCGCGATATACAGGACCTGTTTGCCGGTACCGGCCTTTCGGGTGCTCATTACGCGATCGTTGAACAGGGCAGGATCGGCCAGATCCTTTCGGCAAAACCGGGTGATCGGCGCAATCTTATTGAGGAAGCCGCTGGTATTTCGAAATTTCGCACCCGCCAGCGTGCCGCCGAATCGCGTCTCGAAAGTGCAAAGACAAACCTCGGCCGCGTTTCCGACATAGTTTCCGAGATCGACAAGCAGGCAAATTCGCTCCGGCGTCAGGCCAGTAAAACCCGTCGCTACAAGATCTTACAGGAAGAATTTCGGGTCCTGCTACGCTCGCTGTTTGCTGCCGAGGGGCGTTACCTTTCGGCGACCGTCAATGAACTTGATCAAGCGCTTATTGCAGCTGCGGACACGGACCGGGAACTTGCTCTCGCGGTTTCAGCAAAAGAAGAAGCGGTTCGCGAAGCCACGCAAAATTCGCGTGTTTTAGAGGAGTCTCTTTCAGAGCTTCGTCGCCATCATTCTGAAAAAGCCCTAGAACGCGATCGCGCCGAACGTGAGCATCGATATCAAAGCGAACAGGTCGTGAACTTAAATTTACGGCTTGACGCCCTTAGTGAAGAGATCAGGACCACCGAAGATCGCCTAAGGTCAACAACTACAGAGTTTACAAAGCTTCAGAAAGAAGAGCAGGCCGAGCGTGAATTGGCCGGTAAGGCAGAGTTTGCCCTTAAACAGGCAGAAATTGCTCAGCAAGAAAAACACGGCGATCTTACCCAGATAGAATCGGAACTCGAATCCGCTCGCGCCGATCTGCTTCAGCATACCGCAGCCGTCGAGCGATTTGGAGAAATTGACCGGCAGCTTGCCCATAACCTTGAAAAACTCACCGACCGTGTCGACGGACTTCGCCGCGAGGCCATCAGGGCCGAGGAGTCATACAAGGATCACGTAGCGCAGGCTAAGGATCTTGAAGGCGAGGTTGCCTCAGAACGCCGTAAACTTGAGGGACTTCAGTCAGAAAAGCAAAAGTTGCTTTCTGAAACCTCTGATGCCCGCGATCTTTTGCGCCAAGCGGATGAAAACCTCAGATCCATCTCGGACGAATTTTCGCGTAAGAAAAACCGCCTTGATACCTTGCAGGAACTCGAGGAAAAGCGAGCGGTTTACGCTCCGCAGGTCCAAAAGCTCTTTGCCGCTCAGGACAAGATCGGCGTCAAATTTTCCGGGGTATTGGCCGACCGGCTCAACGTCGATCAGCGTGCGGAAAGGGCGGTCGAAAACCTTTTTGGCGGATATTTGCAGGCTCTTTTGGTAGATTCGGTCAAAGATGCTCAAAAGGTTGCCGCATGGCTGCGTTCTAACGATCTGGGCCGCGCGTCCATACTGGTTGCCCCAGACTCAAGAACGGAGAGTGTATCTCCCGTCACGGGCGATACCATCGAGGAGCTTATCGGTGTCTCGCCCGATTTTGCGGCCACGCTTCGCAACGTTTTTCCGCGTGAGATGACCGCGCGGCTTGTAGATAACTTCGCCGACGTAATGTCCGCATCCGGCGAAGTGCTGGTAAACACGGATGGCGATCTTATGATCGGCGGTTCGTTGATCGTCAGCGGCAAACCGGCGGGGATAGGTGACAAGAACGAATCGCTGCTTGCGTTCAAACGCGAACTCGGCCAACTCGGAGAAGCCGTTAAAAGCCTTTCCGCTGATCTGGGCAAGGCAAAGGCGGAAACGGATAAAGCCAGCCAGCGGCTTGGACAGGCCGAAGAAAAAATGGTCGATCTTCAATCGTTGATCATTAAGGTCGAACGCGGGCTTCACGGTCTTGAGATACAGGAAACATCGGCACGCCAGGAGATCGAACGCGCAGAACGCCATAAAAGGGTCGTCGCCGATGAGACCGCTCAGGTTGATAGGGAAATTTCGGAAATAGAATCGCGCAAGGCCGATGCTGCCGCGAATGCCAAAACCGCCGAGATCGCTCGAGCGACAGCGGCATCACTTCTTGAGGAGATCAATGTTCGTGTCGCCTCGGCCCGTTCGGCCGTCGATGCGGAAAATTCGGTCCTTAATGAAAAGCGGATGCAGGCGGCAACGTCAGATGAACGCCGCCGATCCGCGCAGTCGGCGCTGCGGCGTATCGAGAATGAGGAAAAGGACCTCAAGGCTCGCCTAAACCTATTGAATGTGGAGGTTAAGGATACGGAGACGAAGGTCAAAAATCTAAAGGAATCCATTGCCGAGATCGCGGAAAAGATCGCCGCATCAACCGACGATACTGCGAATGAACAATCGGAACTCACCGCTGCGGTCGCTAAACTTGAAGAAGCCCGTTCTACCTCGGATGCTCTTAGCCGCGAGCTTGCGGAGGCGAACAAGCGTGCCGCGGAGGCGCGTGACGAGCGAGCCGGTTTTGAGATCCGCAAAGCAGAGGCCGTCACGCTGCTCAGAAACATTCACGAAAAATGCTCGCAAGAACTGAACACCCAACTTGCGGAACTTGTCGACACGGAACCGGTTGATGAATCTTTTGATCTGGAATCGGCACGGACCCAGGCAGTGGACCTTCGTGATAAGCTTGAAAATTTCGGCGCGATCAACATGCTTGCGCTTGAGGAACTTGCGGAAGCAGAAGAGCGTCTTGAATTTTTAACCTCACAGCGACAGGATATCATCGACAGCATCGCTGCCGCCGAAGAAGCTCTGCGTGAGATCAAGGAGCGTTCACGTTTGAAATTTAAAGAAGCGTTCGAAGCGATCAATGAAAATTTCATCGGATTTTTCCAGGAGCTGTTTGGCGGCGGCCGCGGCGAGATGACCTTGCTCGAATCCGACGACATTCTCGAAGCTGGTATCGAGGTCGTTGCCCAGCCGCCGGGCAAACGGTTGCAAAACATATTGCTCTTGTCGGGCGGCGAAAAGGCGATGACCGCGATCGCGTTGGTTTTGGCAATCTTTAAATATCGCCCGTCGCCTTTCTGTCTGCTCGATGAGGTCGATGCCCCGCTGGACGATGCAAACGTCGGCAGATTTGT
>DATJGV010000231.1:0-7811 GCA_035494575.1 Pyrinomonadaceae bacterium
TGACAAGCTCGCGGGCGACTTCCCAGGCGTGGCTTTCCATCGCCAACAGGTTCGGACGGACTTCGTTATCGACGAACTCGCGTGTCGTGTCGCCGATCATTCGCTGCTCTTCGGTAAAATCTTCGGGAGTGAAGATCTCGGCTGTATCAGCGATCAAAAACTCGCCGCCTTTCATATATTCCTTTTCCATTTGTGCATCCATACTTTTGCTTCCAATAATTTTCACCGCGGAGACGCAGAGTTTTAAACTCCTCCAATAATATTTTCGCTAGCCATTTTCAAGACTCCAGAGTATTTATCCGAAAAGGGTTCAATTAACTTTGTTTCCAAACCCGCAAGTAGATTCCACAAAACTTTTGCTTCTGCCCAGTTTAGCGGTCTCTGAAAATCGCGAAAGAAACTCAAATAAAACAATCGCTTCATCCCTATTTAGATTTATTTGTAATTCATCCATCACTCGGCGTCTCAGCGTCTCGGCGCTTAATCCAGTCTTTCAAATATCCCTGCTGCGCCCATTCCGCCGCCGACACACATCGTCACCATTCCGTAGCGCGCGTTTCGTCGTCTTAATTCCTGCAGCAGCGTTGCAGTCAGTTTCGCTCCGGTGCAACCAAGTGGATGGCCGAGCGCGACCGCTCCGCCGTTAACGTTTACCTTTGCGGGGTCCATTTCGAGCATTTTCATTACAGACAAACTTTGAGCGGCAAAGGCTTCGTTAAGCTCGATAACTTCTATCTGGTCGAGCGTCAATCCGGCAAGTTTTAACGCCTTTGGAATCGCATAAACCGGACCGATTCCCATCTCTTCGGGCAGACACCCGGCTGTTGCGAACGAGACAAATCTTGCGAGCGGCGCCACGCCCAGTTCCTTTGCTTTGTCAGCCGACATCACAACCGCCGCCGCCGCTCCGTCAGACATCTGTGACGAATTTCCGGCCGTTACGGTTCCTTTCACGTGAAATGCAGGTTTCAATTTCGAAAACCCTTCGGGCGAGGCGTCGTAACGAACGCCTTCGTCCGTTTCGAACACAACCTCCATTTGGCGAACGCGTCCCTTTTCATCCAGTTCGTCGATGCGAACGGTAAAAGGCACGATCTCGTCCTTGAATTTGCCTGCTTTTATCGCCGCCGCGGCTTTTTGGTGCGAATGAAGTGAGAATTCGTCAGCCTGTTCGCGTGTTATTTCGTATTTTTTGGCAAGATTTTCGGCGGTCAGCCCCATGTTCAGGTAATAGTCCGGATAGGTATCGACAATTGACGGATTTGGCCGCACCTTATTCCCGCCCATCAGTATCATCGACATCGTCTCGAGTCCGCCCGCGACAATGACGTCCGCTCCGCCAGTGGCGATCCTGTCCGCCGCGATAGCGATCGTTTGCAAACCCGACGAGCAATAACGATTGACCGTCATCGCGCTCGTTTCGACAGGCAAACCCGCTGCGATCATCGCCGTTCGAGCAACGTTCATTCCCTGTTCAGCTTCGGGAAACGCGCAGCCTATTATTACGTCCTCGATTTGCGCGGGATCAAGGCCCTCGACGCGTTTGACCGCTTCTTTTATTGCCGCCGCCCCAAGATCGTCGGGACGCGTGTTACGCAGCGTCCCCTTTGGCGCCTTTCCCACAGCCGTCCGCACAGCCGACACAATTACTGCTTCTTTCATAATTTTACCTTCCTGGCTTGTTATCCAAATACACGTCAAGGCCCAACAATTTCTGTGCTAGTGGTCGCAGATCTTCCGGCGATCCGCAAGAAACACCGATCACGTCTTGTTCCGTTCTAAACAGGAAATCCATAATTGCTTCCTCCGAACGATTGGTACTCAACAGTCTGTAGATTGGCGCGATGTATGAATCATACTCGTCCACAAGACTTGGATTATCGTTAACACCGATGGGATCCCACTCTTTAAACAAAATTTGTCGGATAGAATCTTGAATCTCTATAGCGCATTGTTTTTCTAAGTCGACACGCGATTTAGTGACGTGTTTTGAATTCATCAGCTTCACACTCAAAAGCCAAAGCTCATCCATTGTTCTGAGCCTTGCTGTAACGGCTTCTGGCGACATATCAACCTCCATCATCTACCTCGCGCAGCTTTTTAATATCGAGCAAATCCTGTTCACGTCCGCTTATTGTTTTTAATTTAATCAATCCGTTCTTTGACACAACCCACGTCGTTCCATCGTCCCATTTGACCAGCTCTCGACTCTCCCAAACTTCTTTTAACCTTTCCGTGACAAGCAAAAAATCTAATGTAAACAGCCTTTTGGTATCTTTATCAATTTTTGAAATTCTACGAATCTCAATTGCACCGTCAGCAAAATGGAGCGGCAAACCTTCGACATCATATCCTTGACCCTGCGCGGTTGACCATACTTTCTCGAGATCGTCAGACAAAATAAGCAGATCAATATCAAGCGTCGCTCTTGGCAGTCCGTGAATCGCTATCGCCCAATCTCCGCAAACCGCATATTCGAGACAGGCTTGATCCAGTTCCGTCGTGAAATTTACGAATTCATCGATTAGATTTGCCATTAATTAGTCGCCACTTCAATTTCTTCAACCTGCAAAACCGTTTTCAAAATCTTCGGATCGATTTCAACCAAAAACCCGCGCTTGCCGCCGTTAATGTATATTTTTTCCAGATTGAACATCGTCTTTTCTGCATATATCGGCATCTTTGTTTTCGTTCCAAACGGCGAAGTCCCGCCGACCAGGTAGCCCGTTAATTTCCCTGCCCGTTCCGGTGTTGCCGGAGCGACCGCCTTTACGTTCAAGAATCTTGCCAGATTTTTTGTCGAAACCTCGCGGTCACCGTGCATCAGGACGATCAGCGGCTTTTTCTCGCTTGTTTCAAACACCAAAGTTTTAACGACGGCATGTTCATCAACGCCCAACTGCTTCGCCGATTCGCGCGTTCCGCCTCGCTCGACGTAGTCGTAAAGGTGCGGAATGAACTCGACCTTTTTCTCTCTCAAAAACCTGACTGCCGGCGTAATCGGGTAGTCCATAGAAATTTTGCCCGCGAATAACGCGAATAGACGCGAATTTACAGATACGTTTTTATTTGCTGTTATTCGCGGGCGACTTCCTTGTATCTAAAGCATGTAACAAGATGATCGTTCACCATCCCGGTTGCCTGCATGAACGCATACATAATTGTCGAACCGACAAAGTTGAATCCGCGTTTCTTCAGGTCTTTGCTGATCGCGTCGGAGACGGCCGTTTTCGCCGGGACCTCGGACGTGTCCTTCGGCTTGTTTTTCAAAGGTTTCCCGTCAACAAAGTTCCAGATGTATTTGTCGAACGAACCGATCTCGTCCTGTACTCGCAAGAAAGCCTGAGCGTTGCCGATCGCCGATGCTATCTTCAAACGGTTGCGAATGATGCCCTCGTTTTCCAGCAGCTCGGCGATCTTCTTGTCGTTATACCTTGCGACCTTTTCTGCGTCAAAATTATCAAAAGCAGCTCGATAATTTTCCCGTTTTCTGAGGATCGTGTCCCAGCTCAAACCGGCCTGCGCTCCTTCTAAGATCAGGAACTCGAAAAGCCCGCGCTCATCGTGCAGCGGCACGCCCCACTCCGCGTCATGATACGCAATCGCCAGATCGTTTTTTGCCCAAGAGCAGCGTTTCATAATTATATGCAGGTGCGCGGACACTCTTGTCGGCATACGCACGAAGTGCGAACAGCAGCCTGTGGTCCTTTCAACCTTGGAAACATCTACGATTTTCTTGCGTCTGACGACGCATATGGACAAGAGTGTCCGCGCTCTCCTATTTATCGATCTTATCCACTTCCATAAAGCAGACGCTGCCGTCTGGTGCGATACTCATCTGACCGGTCAGATTCACTTTGTCGGAAAGCTTAATTACGTTTCCGCTGTTGTCGTGGATCTTTATGTCCTCTTTTTTATAACCGCTCGGCAGTTTCTCGATCTCACTTGCGCCGCTGCCCTGCTCGATTTCTGCGCCGAATACCCGGTTGCCGCCGGGACTAGCTGTTACATCCAGGCTGCAATCTAGTCTGCCGCCGCCGATGTTCGAGCAAAATATCGATCCCTTGTCGTCAATAAATCCGCTCGTTTGCACGTATTTCTTCTCGTTATCCGGTGCACAAACTTTCGAAATATCGACCGGAACTGCCGTCTTGCTGCAACCCACAAACATCGAACAAACAATGATCACCGCTAAAATAAAAACCTGTTTCATGCTCTTTTTCGCTCCTTAACAATATATTTCAGGATAGAACGCGCCGAACTTTCATTCCGCGTTCGCCTTTATCGGAATGTATCTTTCGATCAGTACTTCCGGAGCCAGGTCAGTGAAATCCTTGTGCGCTTCCACAACCGAATCGCGTTTTACGATCTCCTCAACCGGATTAACCGTTGCAATGCCAACCGATCTCATTCCCGCGCGGTGAGCGGCTTCGAAACCGTTAAAAGCATCTTCAAAAACCAAACAATTTCCGGGCTCAACTTCCAGCTTCTCGGCCGATCTTAAAAAGATCTCCGGGTTCGGTTTTCCATTTGCGATATCGGCCGCTGTCGTTATTGCCTGAAAAAAGTGCCGCAGATCGAGTCCATCCAAAATGAACTCGACATTAACATTTGGAGCCGCCGTGGCGACCGCCATTTTTATCCCGAGTTGCTGCGATCGCTCGAGAAACTTGATCACGCCTGCGACCGGTTTCCGGTGCGCCAAAAACAGGCCGCGATACAGCGCCTCTTTCCTGTCACCAAGTTCCTGCAGCCGCTCACCGGATATATTAGCGAAAATCGCCGGAAGTATTTCGGCGTTCGTCTTGCCCGCCGTCCGTATCAAGAACTCCTCTGCATCCATTTCCACACCGTTTTCCGACAGCATCTGCCGCCATGCGGCGGTGTGAAACTGCATATTGTCAACGAGCGTTCCATCCATGTCGAATATGAACGCCCTGCTATTAAGATCGATCATGTACCTTCCCTTTATCTACAGAAATCATTTCGGAAACCCTTCGGTTTCGGTCACCCGCTTTGCCTGGCCAAAATGTCTTTTACAATGCGTCTCTAACACCGTAAAGCAATCGTCAAGACTGTAAGTAACGAAACCCAACAGCGGCGAAGTGATGATGGTTCTTGCAGGATCCATATCTGTCGGGAGTTTTCGCAGATACCTGATCATCTGAGCCTGATGTTCGGCGAAACGCTTGATTATTCCAGCGTCGATCTCGCTTGCTGCCGGCTGAGCTTTTGACGTCGTCTTTACCTTCTTCGGATTTTCGGGCCGAACGGCGTTGATCAAAAATCTTCCAAAAAAACCGCTTAGCGGAGACGACCTTTCCCACAATGTCGGTTTCACTGTGCCCTCTGCCATTCGCTGAAATAGGGGAAAATACATGCTGTGTGTCGTTATCAGATGATCGAAACACTGAGCCACGCCCCAGCTTTTTTCAGCCGGCTTCCAATTAAGCTGCACGGCGGAAAAACTGCCAAACGCCGCTGTAGCAGCATCGGAAGTTTTCTGCAATTCGGTGCACAAGGAGTCGATTCTTTCTTCCATAGTCGCCTTCTGTCAAAAAGTCGTTTTTCTCTGTCTTCGTTCTGTGAATTTTGTTTTCAAGATGTTCTCAGGCGAATACCACCGCAACTCACAGACAAAGATCAAAACACGCATCAATCCCACTTTTCGTACACTCTCATTTTAAGAACCCGAATAAGCCTAATTCCTCAACGGCTTACCCGTTTTCAGCATCGCGGCGATGCGTTCCTGCGTTTTCGTTGTCCCGCAAAGCGAGACGAATGCCTCGCGTTCCAGATCAAGCATATATTGTTCGCTAACGTACGCCGAATGGTTCAGGCTGCCGCCGCTCATCACATTTGCGAGCTTTCTGCCGATCAATTCGTCATGGTCCGAGATGTATCCGCCACGTTTCATCATATGCAAAGCAAGTTTCATTGCGGCCTGCGCCGGTTCGCCAAGAACGAGAATGTCGCTGCGCGGGACCGGCTGAACGTAACCCGCAGCATCGAGATTCAGAACCTGCTGTTTTGCGTCTGCGATCAAACGATCGCCGTTCATCGAGATCGAGTCGCCATCGCGAAGAAATCCCCAGGCCTTTGCTTCCTGAGCCGAGGTCGCGACCTTTCCCATTCCTATCAGCTCGAACGTCTTTTTCAAGAACGCAAGCGGGTCGGCATCGGGCGTGTTTTTTGCGGCATCCATTGCACGCATCGTCATTTCCTTTGTTCCGCCGCCAGCCGGTATGACGCCAATTCCCACCTCGACAAGGCCGATATATGTTTCGGCCGCCGCGCGCACGCGGTCGGCATGCAGCGTTATCTCACACCCGCCGCCAAATGCGTACCCGTACGGAGCAACGACGACAGGTTTCGCCGAATAACGCAGCCGCATTATCGCTTTTTGGAGGGCGGCGACCATCATATGAATGTCGTCCCATTCCTCTTCTTGCGCCGCCATTAATAAGAGCATGATATTCGCGCCGGCCGAAAAGTTTCCGCCCTGATTGCCGACGACAAGTCCTTTGAAATTTTGCTCCACTTCATCGATCGCGAAATTCATCATCTGAACAGTGTCGCCGCCGATCGAATTCATTTTGGAATGAAATTCGAGACAAGCCACACCATCGCCAAGATCGATCAATGATGCTCCGGGATTCGATTTGATGACGCCGTTTCGTTCCTTGATCGATTTGAGTATCAAAACACCTGGGCGCTCCGGCAGAGGTTTGTATTCGCCTGCAACAAGGTCGTAGAACAACTGTTTTCCGTCCTCATTTTTATAAAAACCGGTTGAACCCGAGGCGAGCATTTTTTCCACGTTCGCCGGAACCGGCTGGCCTTCCGTTTTCATTCGTTCGACCGATTCTTTGACACCGACCGCATCCCAGCTTTCAAAAACGCCGATCTCCCAGCCGAAACCCCATTTGATCGCGTTGTCGATCTCGACTACGGTGTCGGCGATCTCAGGAATCCGATTCGCGGCGTACCTGAATGTCCGCGACATCGTTTTCCATAAAAATTCGCCAACTTTGTCGTCGCCCCAAACAAGTTTTTTCAGACGCGTCGGAATATCCTCAATTTGTTTTGCGGCGTCGAGTGAAGGAAATTTTGTCTTTCCCTGCGGCTTGTATTCAAACGTGTTCAGATCGAGTTCAAGGATGGCGGTCTTGCCGGTCGCGTCCTTTGTTTTCTTATAAAATCCGCCGCCTGTCTTGTCGCCTAACAATTTGCGCTCGAGCATTTGATCGATTACGGGCGGAATATTGAAAATCTCGCGATCCTCGTCGTCCGGTACGGCCGGATACAGGTTTTTATTGACGTGTACAAGCACGTCCAAGCCGACAAGATCCGACGTTCTGAATGTTGCGGACGATGCGTGCCCTATCGCCTTTCCGGTCATTTGGTCAACCTCGGTCGGCGTAAAACCCATCGCGATCATCTCGTGAACCGTCACCATCATTCCGAACGTGCCGATGCGGTTCGCAATAAAATTCGGCCTGTCCTTCGCCGGGACAACGCCTTTGCCGAGCCGCTGATCGAGAAAACCCGCGATCTGGCATGCGATCTCGCCGCTTGTCCATTCGGTCGGAATTATCTCGACTAGCTTCATGTACCGAGGCGGGTTGAAAAAGTGAATGCCGAGAAAATGCGATCTGAAATTATCTGAAAACGGCTCGGCGATCGATCTGATCGGGATGCCGCTCGTGTTCGATGCAATTACGGCAGACGGCTTGCGAAATTTTTCAACCTCAGCAAAAACCTTGTGCTTGATCTCGAGGTTCTCTACCACGGCCTCAATGACCAGATCG
>DATJGV010000232.1:0-9571 GCA_035494575.1 Pyrinomonadaceae bacterium
CGTAACGACATACGATATCCCTCGTTATCGTCCACGGTGCCGGATGCAAACATTCGAAATGGGGTTTTCCCGATCGATGTTTGTTTGAGTGCCACACGAACCGGTTCAACCCGTACATGTAACAGCGTGTTGCCGGCAGGAACGCCCTTTACGTCAATGGCGACCATCAATCCGGTTTCACAGGCGTATCTTGGAATTTACAAACAGTTGCCGCTTCCTAATTCTCCTAACTTCGGCTTATTCTTTCCGACACGTAACACATTCAAATTCCAACAGGAAATTGTAAAGATAGATACCGCGATCACGAAGGACCTTACGGCATACTATCGTTACGAACGGGACAAGATCCCGACCGTCGAGGCCAATTCGCTGTTCTCGAACGGCACAGGATTGCCTGGTGTTTCGACAACTCAAACTGATTCTCCCGGCCGTACCCATACATTTTCAATGACATATGTTGCCAGTCCGAATCTTATATTCGAAGGGCGTTATACGTATGCTTATGGGGCAATATTGAGTCATACCATCGGGTTGCTTAACAAGGATATAACTTCCGTCCCGGTGAATCTGGCTTACCCCAATCAGCGTGATCGCATACCGACGATCAGCGGTAATGGCTTTAGCGGTTTTGGTGGTTTCGGGCCCTACGATAACTTCTCAAACAAGAACGATTTTAGTGGAAACGTTACCTACATCTTTGGAAAGCACACGACAAAGTTCGGCGTTGAGTATTCCAAATACAGAAAAAATGAAAATGCGCTCGCCGGCAACAACGAGGGAATATTCAGCAGTTTCTTGAACACAACCTCGGCAAGTGCTGTTCAGGACAGCGTCTGTGCTCCAAGTCAGCAATCGGCAACCACAGCGTGTGCCACTACAAACGCTGTAAACCTTCAGGCATTCGCTAATTTTCTCCTGGGTACGAATGCGGCATTCTCACAGGCCAAGGCGGATTACACGGCGGATGTTCGCCAGCAAAACTGGGAGGCGTATGCCCAGGACGAATTTCGAGTCAAGCCAAATCTTACGCTTTACTATGGCGTGCGATATTCATTTTTTGGCTCGCCGTGGGATAAGAACGGCCTCATGAGCAACTTTGTTCCGGAGTTATATGATCCGGCCAAGGCACCCCTTGTTAACGGAAACGGCGACAGGGTTGTGGGTTCCGGAAATTTCTGTAACGGATTGATCGTAAATTCGCAGAACTTTCAAACGGCGCCAAACGGCTGCGTTCCGACGATTTCGCCCTATGGCAAATTCGTAGTAAAGGCTCCGAAAAATAATTTTGCACCGAGAGTAGGTCTCGCATGGGATCCGTTCGGCAAAGGCACGACCTCGATTCGAACTGGTTATGGTATTTATCATGAACAGACGCTGGTTGGTATCTTTGAACAGAATCTGATCTCCAATCCGCCGTATCAGGAAACGACCAATTTGAACAACGTTGCGTTGAATCAGCAATTAGGAACCAGCCCGGTAGCCACTCTTGGAGCACTTACCGTTCGAGGTGAGGATACTAACTGGTTAACTCCTTATATGCAGCACTGGTCTCTTGACCTCCAGCACCAATTTGGCAAGAACACAATTGTTGATGTGGGCTATTTTGGATCAAAGGGAACACATCTTATAGGTATTGTTGATATCGACCTCTTGCAACCTGGTGTTGCGATGAAGACCCAGTGCGCAGTTGGAACTTCAACGACGCCAACGACTCAGTGCCAAGCGACAAATGTTCCGTTCACAACCTCAGGGCAGGAATTGATCCTTGATCAGATCAGGCCGTTCCGCGGCTATCGATCGGTAAACATGATCAAGCCCATGTTCAATTCCAATTACCACAGTCTTCAGGTTTCGGCCCAACATCGGTTTTCCACCACCTCGCAGGTAGGCATGGCTTACACGTGGTCCAAGAACTTGACCGATAACCAAACCGACCGCTCAAGTTCGCCCCAGAATCCGTATGACATCAAGTCGGAACGGGGAAGGGCGGCCTTGGATCGGCGTCATGTATTCGTCGTTAACTACAACTACGAATTGCCTTTCTTTAAGGGAGAGCATGGCGCGAGAGGTCTTTTATTGGGCGGATGGCAGACATCCGGCATCTTTACGTATCAAACCGGCATTCCGTTTACGGTGACGTTTAGCGGTTATGATCCGGCAGGTCTTGGCCTTCTCGGACCGTCCGCGTCCGGTGCTCGGCCGAACCAGATCGGTGACCCAAATGACAATGCGCCTCATACAATAGATAGGTACTTTAACACTGGCGCATTTGACACTACCAGACCGGGTTCGGGCGTTGCTCCTGTACCTGGAAGCGGCGGCCGGGGTACGGTCTTTGGGCCGCCGACCACGCGGTTTGACCTTTCGTTGATGAAGAATTTCAGATTTACCGAAAGCATGAGCCTGCAGTTGCGTGCCGAGACGTTCAATGTCTTCAACACAACAAATTTCTCGAGTTTCCAAACGAGTGCTACATCGTCTACCTTTGGTGCGGTAACGGCTATTCGTGACCCGAGAACTTTCCAACTCGGTATCAAATTCTACTTCTAATCTTTGAAGTACGAATAAACCTTGCCCGTGGTGAGCGACACTCACTGCGGGCTTTTTGTTTTTGGCTGATTGTGGAACAATTTTGTTATGGAAACTGTGCTGATTAAGAATGTGAGTCTTGCGGCGAAGCGCCAGCCGTCCGAGCTGATTTCGATCCTGGTAATTGACGGCAAGTTTGCGGATACGTTTTCGTCAGACAAGAATTTTGCCGGTGCGACGACGCTTGATTTCGAAGGGCTGCAGATCCTGCCAGGATTCATCGACGTTCACAATCATGGAGCAGTCGGCGTCGACGTTAACGAAGCCGACGCTGACGGTTTGCTCGAGATCGGCCGATTTTTAGCGAGGCACGGCGTCACGGCGTGGATGCCGACGCTTGTGCCGGATTCGGATGAGAATTATCGCCGGGTAATTAGCGAGATCGACCGGCTGATGCTGCTGCAAAAAGACCAAAATGTCGCCCAGGCCGTCGGCGTACATTACGAAGGCGTTTTTGCGAACGAAAAGATGTGCGGAGCGCTGCGGCCCGAATATTTTAAATCATTTACCGGAACGCAGGTCGACGAACTGCCGCATCTCAGGCACGGCGTCCACATGACGACGTTCGCGCCCGAGGTCGAAGGCGGCGTTCCCTTAGCTTACCGGCTTGTTCAGGAAGGATGGGTCGCCTCGATAGGCCACACGCGTGCGGACATCGAGACTCTCGATAAAGCGTACGAGGCCGGCGCACGGCACATCACGCATTTTTACAATGCGATGACCGGCCTGCACCACCGCGATGTCGGCGTTGTCGGCTGGGCTCTGACCAACCCGCACGTGACGTTCGATATCATAGCCGACGGTATTCATTCAAACCCCAAAATGCTGGATTTCGCGTGCCGCACCAAAACGCCGGAAAAAGTCGCGTTGATAAGCGATTCGGTTGCGCCGACGGGCCTCGGCGACGGCCCGTTCGAGCTTTGGGGAGAAACCATAACCGTCGAAAACGGCCGCACGCGAAACGAACGAGGCAGCATTGCCGGATCGGTCATTACGATGCTCGACGCGGTAAACAATATGCGGCGCCTCGGTTTTTCGAACAACGACGTGGCGTTGATGGCTTCACGAAACCCGGCGCGCCTGCTCGGTATCGATGCCGAACGCGGTTCGATCGAGCTCGGCAAACGAGCCGATTTTACCGCACTCGATTCAGAAGGGGACGTTGTGCTTACAATGATCGGCGGCCGCGTGGTGTTCGACGCACAAAGATCAGAACTGCACGCGTAAGCGGGCGTATTTACCGCGTCTCAGGTTTTCTTTGCGGTCTTTGCGCGTTTGCGGGAAATAATTTCCCGCAAACGCGCAAAGATAGTACAACTAAAAATTCACGCTCCTTATCTGTTGCATAAATAAAACTATGGACGACATATGCAACAAGTGATAAGATATGACGGCGATGGGTCTTTGAAAATTGTGAAGTTTCCTCAGCCGACGTAGAAAATTTCGTGGGACAGTGGGACAAGTGGGACAAAACGCTAAAGGCTTTGTTATCAACCGCTTTGCTCTTCGAGGCTTGTCCCAGCTTGTCCCACGGTGGGACAAGCCAAAAACCAAAAATATGCCGCACGCCATTAAATAATAACGGTTTATCGTATTATTGAGGAATTACGAGATTTGCCCAAAACTGAACGTCTTTTGCAGTTTTTTGGACAGCGTTTTGCGGTTCATCGGGTCCGCAGGTGGATATCTTGTGCAACCGAGTTGTAATATTCGACCGGCGCAAGATCGTCCGTAAGAACGTTGCGCGTGAGAGGGAATTCGGCGGTGTAGCGGTGCGAGAGCAAATAAGCGATCTCGCTGTCTCCGCTCGACATCTGAATTTCCTGCTGCGATTTCGACGCCACGAGGATAACATTTTGCAGTCGCTCGTCGGCGTAGTCGGTGTTTACTTTGAACAAATAGACATTGGGAAATACCTTTTTGTAGGTGACAAATTCGGCCTGCAAAAACAGACTACCCGGGCCTTTTATTGCAGAGCCGAGGTTTGCGATCACCACGCCGTCATCATTCATCACGCGGCTGATCTGTTGGACCGCTTCTACGGTGGTCAGTTGCGGCGGCACACTGAAAAGC
Source organism: Pyrinomonadaceae bacterium (assembly GCA_035494575.1). Classification (GTDB taxonomy): domain Bacteria; phylum Acidobacteriota; class Blastocatellia; order Pyrinomonadales; family Pyrinomonadaceae; genus OLB17. The sequence continues at coordinate 4,663 of DATJGV010000232.1, forward strand.
GAACCGAACGCGTCCATCAGCACAACGTAATATGCTCCCGCCGGAGCCCGATTCAGAAAAACACGGCCGTCTTGGTTGACGATCCTCATTCGCGGATCGTCTTTGAGACGAAAAAATCGCCGAGCGATCTGAACCATTCGCGGGTCGATCTCGACAACGTCGATCGCCGCATTCGGGTATGTCCGCAGGTATTCGCGAGGGAAAGTGAACCCCGCGCCGCCGATCATCAGCGTCCTGCCAAGATCGGGCTTAAAATGCCGCAGCAGATGGTAAAAACGGCTGTATTCGAGCACCCGGTCGTCATTATCAAGGTAAATGGCCGACTGCACAAAGTACGGGTCGGTCGCCAATGCCTCGATAGGTTTGCCGGTTTTGTCCGTGGTTTGAAAAACCCGTATGCGGCTGTATTCGGTGTCGATGTCGTGCAAACCGCTTGTTCGGAGCAGGCTGTAAATATTGAATTCGCTGGCGGCGATGCCGAATAGGAACAGGATCAGGACCGCCAGATTTAGTCGCGTCAACGCGAACGGCACGAGCAGGATCGAAAGCAGGATCAATCCGCCGGCGATCAGGTAAAGCGTTCGGATGCTGCCGACAAACGGGATCAGAAAAAATCCGGCGGCGAAGGTTCCGACGATGCTTCCGATGGTGGAAAAGGCAAAAAGCCGTCCCACGGTTTTGCCGCTGTCCTCAATCGACAAGACCCGGAGGCGAACAGCATATGGCGTAACGAATCCCAACGCAACGGACGCCGGAGCGAACAGCACCAACGCCGCGAGCAGCGATTTGATCTCAAGGATGATGCCTGAAGCAGCGATGATCGAAAGAACGACCTCCTTGGTCAGGATCGTTACGGAAACGCAGCCGCCCGCGAGAAAAATGACGAGCGCGAGGACTTTTACATCCGGTTTACGGTCCGCCCATTTTCCGCCGAGCCAATAACCAAGACTCAGGCTTGCGAGAATAACCCCGATCAGGCTCGTCCAGATATACGTCGACGTTCCGATGAAAGGCGACAGGATCCGCGACCCGATGATCTCAAATACCATCAGCAGAGCGCCGCAAACGAATACGGTGATCTCGAGTATGAAATGTCTCGGAGACAAACCCATGACTGACAAAAATGGAAAAGACACGAAACGGGAATCGTCCGTCTCGTGTCTGTCAGTTTATCAAATTGATCTTAATCTACGCTCCTGCTGTTTTTTTTTCACCGGTGTCGGCGATGAACGTCAGCCATTCAGCGTCGTTTGGCGCGGGACGCTCCGCGTTGATGATCTTGAAGAATTCGGTTTGCAGACGTTTTGTCATTTCGCCAATTTTGCCCGCACCGATTGTGATCCGGTCTATCGAACGTATGGGCGTGATCTCGGCCGCCGTTCCCGAAAAGAAAACTTCGTCCGCAAGGTAAAGGGCCGATCTTTGAACGCTGGTCTCAACCACCTCGATACTCAGTTCGCGTGCGATCTGGATCACGGAATCGCGAGTGATGCCGGGCAATATCGATGCACCGAGTGGCGGCGTGATGAGCTTGCCGTTGTTCACCAAAAAGATGTTCTCGCCCGAGCCTTCGGAAACGTAGCCGCGGTCATCGAGGGCGATGCCCTCGGAAAATCCGCCGAGCAAAGCTTCCATCTTGATCAACTGCGAGTTCATATAGTTCGCACCGGCTTTTGCCATTGCGGGCATCGAATTCGAAGTGATCCGCGTCCAGCTCGAAACGCACACGTCAATTCCGGCTTCGAGTGCTTCCTCGCCCAGGTATTTACCCCACTGCCACCCGGCGATGTACGAATCAACGGGATTTGGAAAAGGATTGACGCCAAACGCGGGCTTTTCTTCATCGAGGCCGCGAATGACCAGCGGACGAAGATAGCACGAATCAAGACCGCTAAGGTTAACAAGCTCGACGGCCGCATCGCAGAACTGGGCACGGTCAAATTTGGGATCCATGCGATAAATCTTTGCCGAATTCAGGAGCCGCTGCATGTGTTCGGAAAGCCGAAAAATGGCCGAACCCCGCGTCGTCTCGTAACAGCGAATGCCCTCAAAAACGCTCGAACCGTAGTTGATCGCGTGGGTCATCACGTGCACGCGGGCGTTGTCCCAATCGATGAATTCACCGTTCTTCCAAACCTTTGGCGCTATTTTCATTGTGCTTACATCTTTTCCTGACATAGATCGTTAAAATACTCCTAAATTGTAGTTAATACGGATAAACAAAAAAGAGAGGGAAACTGCGAAAGCCCTAATAATTTTTTTTAATAGGCATATAGAGTTAAGTTTAAATTAGTGGCCGTAAATTAGCAAGATTGATATTCCGCGACCAATAGAAAAGGCGGGATCTCGCCCGCCCTTTCAGGTTTTCAAAACCGACCACGGCCTCTACAAAATACGTATACGCGCAGCCGTGTCATCCAGCCTCGAACTAAACGAAACCCCGTTTGCGGTGACTGTAACGATGATCGGCTGGTCGCCAAGTCCGTTCGCCTCGGGCGGCAGCGTGAAATCGATAGTGTAGACGCCAGGCTCGACAAGCGTGCCTCCGGTTAAAACACGTGTCGAAGGGATGTTTAACGAACCGATCCGAACACTTACGACAGCCGCCGAAGTATTCGCAACACCAGTGAGAAAGACCCTTAGAACGGTTTCGACGCGGACCGGTCCCTTAACCTTGATCGTGTGGGCAACAAAAGGTTCATGGGTAAATACGCGGTTTGTGACGTTCAACACTTTTGCTCGACCACCCGGTGTCGGCGTCCCTGCTGTATTAAAGATGTCGGGCCGCGCCGGTACGATAGTGATCCGTGCACGGGTTATTGTGCCGTTGTTGTCTATGACCACGTCATAACCCGTCCCCGATGTAGTGCTGGCCAAGAACACCGGCGTAACAAAGGTGATCTGGTTTGAATCGACCGATCTCAATCCGGCCGCGATGCCGTTAACGGTTACGGTGACACCGCTCAATTCCGTCGGTAAAATCGGACCGCTTGCCGTTCTCGGCGTTACAGCCGGCGAAAGCGGCGTCTCAAACGATGCAATGGTCAACATTCCCGGCCCGACCCCCAGGATAGCTGCCGGAGTAACCGGCGTTGGAGTTGGTGACGGCGTAGGGGTCGGCGTTGGCGTCGGTGTTGGAGACGGAGTCGGTGTCGGCGACGGCGTTGGTGTTGCCGCTGCTGTCGGCAAAAGCGGCAGTCCGCTGGCGCCTGTCAGGAACGTAACATTTGTTGTCTGCCCGCCGGTGTTATCCAGCTTCAGCAGATAATAGACTTCTGATAAGAGATCCGGATTTCCCGTTCCGATCTCTGTCAGCGCAAGGCTGAACGTCATACGTTTTGACGTATCGCTCGGAATCGGTTGGGTCGACGCCAAAAATGTCCCCGGAGCAGGGAAGTTCGTCAGCCGCGTAAAGGTTCCGCCCGTCAACGAATACGTATATATCTGGGTCGGCCGTCCCGTTGTCGGATTGAGTCCGTCCGCCTCGGTCGCTGGTATTGTTCCGTCTGCTTTGATATTCTCACGCGTTTCGAGCACAAGCGTCGATGGCGTACCCACGGGATCATCATCCGTAAACCCCGGATAATGGGCGATGTCGCCGCCGGACGCGGCCGTGTCGGCATCGCTTCGCGGGCCGATCTGTTTGAAACTGTCGTTGCTCGTGTCGTAAAGATATAGAGCAAAGGCAGTTTGATTCGTGCCGCTTGGAAGCGTTGCATAGCTATCAAATGCGATAAAACGGCCGTCTCGGCTCATTCTGCGGCCAAGATCGAGAATATTTACGGGATCACCGGGATTGGTCGGGGTTGTCGTAGTAACCTGTTTTTTCGTACCGGTGGAGCTCGCTCCCGGCGCTCCAAGCGTTATATCAATATCGGAATAGAAGATCTCTTCGTTCCTGCTTGTCGATGGGTTCCCGCCTGGCGACATACCAATAATAGGACCGTCGCCGGTACTGGCGAACGCGACGCGCGTGCCGGTTCCTGAAATACTGGGATTTTTGTTATAGATCGGGTCCGCAACCGTTCCCTTCGGTGTTTTGGTAACCTGACCCAGGACGCCTGTGTTTCTGACGTACGTAAATATCTCGTCATTATTATCCGGTGAGGCATTACCTACACTGGGAACAAGATCGCGTGTAGAAACAAAAGCGATCGCACCACCGTCATCGTCGATGCTTGGGTCGTGATTATCATCCGCGACAAACGGGCCTGTGGTCGTCGTTCCAGCTCTGGGAAACTGACTCGGCAGAGTATTCGTGATAAGCGAAAATGTGCCGCCGCTCAGATTGGTGAACGCAGCCTGCTCACCTGATGAAAGGTCGGCAGGTGCATAGTCCGGGATCTGGTAATACCAGATCTCCAGGTTCGCGTCCGTTGTAAGATCGTTTGCAGCAGGTGTTGGTGTAGGCGTTGGTGATACAGTCGGCGACGGGCTCGGCGAAGGACTCGGAGACGGCGTCGGCGTAGGTGTCGGCGTCGGAGACGAAAATGCATTTCCGTCAAAGCTGCCGGGATTTGTGTCGGTAACCGCACCGGGTCTCGAAGTGGTAGCATTGGACGAAAATACTATCCATTTGCCATCATTACTTATGACGGGGCGTGTGTTGACTATCAAGACGCGTGTGTTATCAAACGTGGCAGCCTTGTTCGGATCAAACAAAACGCTTTTGGTGTCGGTGATCTGAAATATCCGCCGCTGAGCGTAGTCGTACAAAAATATCTCGGTGTTACCATCGGCATTTCGAGGGTTCTCAGTAGCGAGGTCACCCCTCGATTCGAAAACTACGAACCGGCCGTCGCCGCTGATGCCGCCGACAAACGATTCGCTCGCTGAGTTAGTTATCTGGCTGATGGCCGTATCAGCCTGTGCGAGAACCGAAGCTGTAAATAAAAAGATAATTGCAAAA
>DATJGV010000233.1:0-3837 GCA_035494575.1 Pyrinomonadaceae bacterium
CTCAGTCACATTAAACAGCAGATCTGTCTTAACGAACTGGCCTCGGATAAACAACAGGACTCTTGTTCCCGTCTTTATCAACCGCACGTACGCCGAAGAAATAATTGTCTTTTGAGCGGCCTTTGACCAGAAAATCCGTCACGTTGCCGACAAAAGCCGAATCGGTCCATTCAGGTGCGGTCGTGTCGCGCCAGACTATTTCGTAGCCTACCAGATCGGTGTCGGTATTCGCGTCCCATTTCAGCTCTGTGTCGTTTGTCAGCCGCGCGGTGACGATGCCGACGTTCTTCGGTTTTGCCGGTGCGTATGCGAGGCTTGCAAGCGCGATCAGGTTCACGCGTGCGACGTTCGCCGTGTATTCAAAATCGACATATTCGGGTGTGTCGCCGTAAAAGACGCCGTTTTCCGTGCGGACGTTTTGATGCTGGTGTGTGTAATCTTCGTCGGCTTCCGTAATGCGAACGGCTGTGTATCCGCGTTCGAGAAACGGAATGTGGTCGCCGCCGCGCAGGTACCGGTCACGGCGATAGATCATCCAGACCTTGAAATTTTTAAGATAGCGGTCGCATTGTTCCTTAATAAACCGAGCAAGCTCGCGCGACGGCGAATCGTTCTCGCCGCCTACGCTGCGACGGGTGTTTGCCTGTTGCGGCGTTTCATCGGACGGCACGCCTTCACTGAAGACACGGATCTTGTTGCGGTTTGGCGAATTTTTTTGCGAGGTTACGCCGCCGACTATATCATTGGTGAACATACCTTCGATATTCATCTTTTTTTCAGATGCCTGCTGCGCAAAATGTGTCGAGCCGAGCAGGCCCTGCTCTTCGCCGGCAACGGTGACGAAGATGATAGTCGCGTCAAATTTTCGTTTCGACATGACCCGCGCAAGCTCGATCACGGTTGCCGTTCCCGACCCGTCGTCGTTCGCTCCCGGAGCATCGCACTTTCCGTCCGTTGGCGAACTGCACATCGTGTCGTAATGGCCTGATACGACGTAAACGCGGTCCGGGTCAGTTGTTCCCTTTAGAGTCGCGACGACGTTTGTCAGCGTCGTCGGTTCGGGAACTCGGTTCGCTTTCGGCTGAAGAAATGATTGCTTTTCGACCGTCAGGCAGTTGCCGCAATCGGCGCTTATCTTTTGAAATTCGCCGTAGATCCAATCGCGTGCCGCGCCGATGCCGCGATTCGGGTCGTTTTGGTCCGAAAGTGTACTGCGCGTTCCGAATGAGACGAGTTTGCGGATCGTTGCCTCGATATTTTTCGCCGAAACCTCTTTGACCATTTTCGCGATCTCCAGGTTTGGCTTTACCTTGGGCTGTTGAGACACCGCAGAACCTGAAAAGACAAATAGGCACAGTAAGAGGGCCAAAAGAGTATTTATTCTCATATTGTTATACCGATCAGAAAGCTATTTATTCAGAATTTCGAACGCCTGCAGTTTATTCCCATCGGCCGAGTACAGCAACCCCACGGTTTCATCGACGACAAAATGCTGATCCGGATCTGACGACAAAATAAATCTGCTGTCACGGCCGTTATGGACATTTACGCCCACAAGTCCTTTCTTGTCAAAAGGGCGCGGCAGGTCCGTGTAAAAATACATATAGTTTCCTCGCAGATCGGAGAGCCGCTTGCGTCGCAGCAGAAAATCGGCAAGCTTATCAACCTGGCGAGTCGGGTCGAGGCGATCGAACACGCTTTCCTGAACATCCGTTCGTGAGGGCGTTACTCGCCCCGCTAAATTGGGCCGACGAAGTTCCAGACCACCAATTCGGTTCATGATGTTCGGTGTCGCAGCAAGCGACCCATAGGCGTATATCCGAGCCGTCGCATAATTCTGGATGGAGTTGCTGGCAAGTGTGGTCAGATCGAATGAGCCAAATCTCGTTCCCAGCCCCGACCACCGAAACGAATTGGCCGCCGATGCAAGATTCAAGCCGCCGCGAGCGAGACCAAAGGCCGAAGTTGCAAGACCACCGTAGCGAAAATATAGCGCCGCAGCCCGCAGCGCGATGCCGGTTACAATGCGAAACACGCCGCGGCCCGGAGGCTTATGTCGAACTCGCCAAAGCTCGTGAGCACCGCCTTGGGTTGAAAAGCCCGCGATCTCATCGCGACCGCCTACGACGGCCTGACCGCTTTCATTGATCAGAACAAATTGAGCCTTTTCAATATGATGTTCGAACTTTTCAAGCCGCTTTCCGCTGCGGGCATCGATCAGGTTCAGGTCGTCCCGGTCGGCAAATACGATCGTATCGGCATTCGCAAAAGCAAAGTTCGTAAGTCCTTTATCGGCATCCTTATACCTCCACAGTGTCTTACCACTTTTCGTGTCGATCGCGGACATGCCGAACGGGCCTTTTGCTTCGATCTCACCATCGTTCAGACGCGTGAATTGGCCGCCGGTGCGAACGTACAGAGTCTCGCCGACAACAGCCATTTCTGAGGCTGTTCCAAGATCGTCCGCCTTCCAGTCGATCTGACCCGTTCGCCTGTCTATTGCCCGTATTTTGCCGCGGCCGGAAATATAGACATGAGAATTATCAAATACCGGATCGGCTTCTGTGAGGGCAAGACCGTGCTCGTTGACTTTAAACTTTTCGCGATCTTTTTCCTTGCCGGTTCGGGCATCATAGCTTGTGGCTCCTTCGTAAAAAAGGTAAAGCCGGCCATCGAGAAGGAGCGGTGCGCGATAGTTGTCCAACGTAAACGCGACTTCGCCTCGGTCTTCATCAAATCGCGCCGGCATCATTTCGATATCGCTGTCCAGATCGCGTTTCCAGAATTCGTCGCCTGTTGACAGCTGCAAAACATGAATTACGGGTGTGCGTTTGAATTCCTTACCCAGCGGCCCGCGCGCATCTTTCACAAGCACCACGGCTATCACGTCACTTTCCGGGTCCACGGCAAGCTGCATTACGTCGCCTTTGACCTTATCGCTTTTCCAGATGGTTGCGCCTGTCAAAACATCTACGGCCTCAAGCCGCGATTTGTCGCCCAGGTCGCGCGAAAACAGTATTAGATCGGTTCCCGGAATCGGCGTGATGGCGGTTTCTTGTATCTTTCCGATCGAGCGCCGCCAAACCCTTTCACCGGTCTGTCCATCAACAGCGTAAAGGCTTTTTTCAGTGGCGATCAGGACGGTGCCGAAATCAGTGGTCTGGTAAAACCGGATCCCGGAATCAAGATTTGCTTGCCAAACAGGTTGAGCGATCGCGGTCTCTGTTGCGAAGGGTAAAACAATGCACAAAAGTAATAAAACCAACTTCATAAACAAATTTTAACCAATTTCGGACAGGAGCCGGTCAGCTGTTCGTTCGGGTTTAAGGATCAAAATTTTGACAACAATTTTGCCCCTCGATTCATCTTACACTATGACAACAAAACTGTTTATTCAGGCCACAAAAGGGCCGGAGGTAATATGAAACTTCTAAAACGAATTGCTTTATCAGGGTTGGCTGTCACACTTTTCACAGGAATGATGGTGTTTTCAGCCTCAGCCCAAACACGTGTAACCCGCGTGAGAACAACAACCTCGCAACCGGTGATTGTAAGACGCGTTTATTATCGACGTTATTACGATCCGTTTTGGCGCGGAACTCTTTGGGATCCTTACGGTTACTGGAACGATCCGTATTATTATGACCCGTACCTGAGGGCTCAGCGGGACAAATATTACAAGGAAAAAGCGGTACGAGACGCTCGCCGTGACCTTGCAAAGTCTCGCGAAAAGTACGGTTCTGACGGTTATTTAACGCCGAAGGAGCAGGAAAAGCTGGCTAAGAAAGCGAGAAAATACAACGAGAAAGTAGCAAGCTTAAATAAATTTAACCGGAA
>DATJGV010000234.1:0-11686 GCA_035494575.1 Pyrinomonadaceae bacterium
ATAAACAGGAGAACCGCAACGGACGTAACGCCGCCGGCAAAGATCGCACCCGCGGTGAACGGGTCTTTTGCCATTTCGGCAAAGAGATTCAACGCGCTTGCCACGTGTGCCCCATCAACCGTTTTGTCGTAAAAGCTGATCGTTCCTGTCAGTGTGAAAATCAGAAAAATCCCAATGAGCACGCCCCAGTCGCCGATGCGGTTCATTACGAAGGCCTTCTTGGCGGCCTCGCGAGCTTCGTCGCGTTTGATGTAATAGCCGATCAGCAGATATGAGCAGAGGCCGACACCTTCCCAACCGACGAACATCAGCAGAAAATTATCCGCAAGCACGAGCGTCAACATCGAGAACATGAACAGGTTCAGGTACGCGAAAAAGCGATAGAACCCCTTGTCGCCGCTCATGTAGCCCATCGTAAAGACGTGGATCAGCAGTCCGACAAAGGTCACAAAACATGCGTAGATGCCGGACAGGCGGTCCATGCCCAGGCCGAAATCCGCTCGGAAGCTGCCAACCTGTATCCACGTCCAGAGGTGGTCAAGGATAGGCTGGTCAATACGCAACGCCCCGCCGTTTGCAAAAAACGCGATGTAAAACGCGACGATCGTCGATATAGCGATAGAACCGCATCCGACCACGCCGCAAAACAACTCGCTGTACGGCTTATTTTTTAAATATCCGCCAACCAGCCAGTTGATAACGGCTCCGACAAGCGGGGCAAAAATGATTACGCTTAAAAGATTGTTTTCAATCATTCTAAAAATTTAAATCGCTATCGTCTTCTTCGAAAACGAGTTCCTGATCTACCAGTTCATGCCAAAAATTTATCGCATCATCTCCGGCATTTTTTTTAAGCAGCAAATCTTCAATTTCACCGTTCCTAACCTTCAATTCCTGAAAACGCCTTAAGAGTGCTGTTAAATCACGACGGTCTGTCCAGGATTTTTCTTGGCCGTAACGCGACGTGAATGACGTGACCTTGCTGGCAATAAGTTCGGGTGGCGTCAAAACCCGTATCTGCTCGATAATTTGATTTCCCGGGAACTCAGATTGAATACGAACATCGACAAGATGACGGTTGCCCTCTTTTCTGGTTTGATAAATGCGAAAACCTTTATCGCGGATTTCACGAACACGTACCGCGATGTGAAATTTCTCGCTGAGGTGCTGACGAAGCTCCTCAGCAAATTCTTTGGCCCGCGTGGACAAAATATCAACATCCTGTGTCATCCGCGGTTCGGCAACGTACGCATTCACAGCCTGAGCGCCAAACAGAACGGCATCGTCCCGCCCCTGCAAAAATTCAAGTACGGCTTCCTGAATTTTCGACAATGGCAGCGGTTCATGCATTACAAATTCCTGAAATGTCAAAACATCTGCATTCAGCATTAGCTCTTACGTTTAGGACGGCGAACCAACTCACCGCCGCAGTTTGGACAAACGTTGTCCATTTTTTCAGTGCAATCCTTACAAAACGTGCACTCGTAGCTGCAAATGAATGCATCGCCGTCGTGCGATAAGTCTTCGCCGCATTTTTCGCACACGGTTCGCATTTCGAGTGCCATACAAATCTCTCAGTGCCGCCTCCGTACTGTAGGTTTCCTGGTCACTGGTTTCTTAGCTGCCGGTTTTGTCGCAACCGGTTTTGCGGGAGTAGTTTTTGCCGCAGTAGGTGTCGGCACCACAAAATCTTCCATGGTAATCGGGTTATCGGCAACGATCTTTGCAATGACCGCAGATTGTTTGCCGGTCTCAACCTGTTTTTCCGCGTACTGCTTGACGGGTAATTCGCGGCCGTTCGGGTTTGACGGATCTTTAACCGTTGTCGCGAAAAGAATATGCCGCACGTCATATTTCAGGCTGTCGCCGGTGCCAGTCTTTTTTTCGAGCTTTATGATGTGAAAGCCAAAATCGGATTCGACCAGATCGGGATATATCGTTCCCGGCTGCAGCGAAAGTGCCGCGGTTTCAAAAGGAGCGACCATCGTTCCTTTTGGAACGTCAGCGTAAAGTCCGCCATTTTTCTTGCCATCCGTGCCGTTGTTCCCCGGGTCTTCAGAATATTGATCGGCCAGTTTCGCAAAATCCTCGCCGGCTTTCGCACGTGCCAATATTTTCTCTGCTTCAGCCTTTTTTGCGGCCGTGTCCAACTCGGGATGTGTCTTTATATATGCGGCGATCTCTTCGTCACTTGCAGACATTTCCGGCAGCAGCTTTTCGGACAACGCTCGGGCTAGAAACTGGGCCTGCTGCAGGTTGGTCTGAAGCTCGGTCTTTTCCTTAAAAGGCAGTCCAAGCTTTGTGCCGTCCTTAATGCTCTGGTTTTCTGAGATCTTTATCTTTGCAAAATAATCTTTGGCTTGTTTCTTCTCGTCATCAGTCACTACATGTCCCGCCATTTGCGGATCATCGCGACTCAGCAAAGCCAGCTTGGCCTTAAGGAACCGGTCGAATGCAGCGTTATTGACCGTGTTGGCGTAAAATCCTGCGATCTGTGCCTCGGTGATTCGGCTAAACGCCGGCCCCGCAGATCCTTTGTTTGTTTCACGGTCGTAGTTGACCGCAACAATTTCAGCCCGAATGTTTTCGAGCTCGGCGGCATTTGTTTCGTCACTGGCGAGTCCGCGTTTCTCGGCCTCGCACTCGAACGCAAGCAACTGACGGAGATTTTCGACCTGAGCTTTTCGATATTCGGCATCAGCCAATTTCGGCTTCGCGTCGTCCGGCAGATCTTTTATAAGGACCGCGTATTCCTTTTGCCCAAACTTGTCTATGCAGAATTTCGTGCCTGCCTTGACCGATTGCCCAGAGGAATATCCAGCCGCCAACAGTAAAACTGTCGCGGCAACGGGCGCGAGTTTTTTTAGTTCGTATCTCAAGTTTATAAATTCAACGTCATTTCGAACATTGTTGTCCGCAGCCCGTTTCGCTCGAAAAATGCTCTTGCATGTTCGTTTTGGGCTGCGACGGAAAGAACCAGTATATCGGCCCCAAACCCTCTAGCTGTCTCGATCGCAGCGTTCATCAAACTCTGTCCGGCTCCGCTTCCGCGAGCCGATTCATCCACGTAGATATCGTGAAAATAGGCCGCGTTCTTAAACAGTCCCGGATAGTTTACCGCTTCGTATTGAATGTAAATATATCCGACGACCTGATCGTCAATTTCGGCGACCAGCACCGCTTCGTCTGCCGTTTCATTCCTGCTGCCGTAATACCACTCGGCGTCGGCTTCGGTATAAAGAAGGGCAAAACGGCGCGCATCGTAAGCTTCGTGTTGACGCGCCAACTTGACGGCAAGTTCGGCGACTCGTTTGCTGTCTTCTTTGCGTGCTCGCCGAACCTCCATAAAAAACTAATTTTTCAAGATGCTCGCGTCGTCCACATCGACCGACTGGCGATTTCGGAAAAAGGTAATGATAATGCCCAGCCCGACGGCGGCTTCGGCAGCGGCGACGCTCATCACCATAAACACGAATAGCTGGCCGGTAACGTCGGCATAATAACGCGAAAAGGCGACGAACGTAAGGTTAACGGCATTGAGCATCAGCTCGATGCACATAAACATGCCGATCGCGTTGCGTTTGAAGATAACGCCGACCGAGCCGATCGTAAACAAAATACCCGAAAGTGCTAAATAGCTTGCTAAGCTTGGTTCCATCGTTGTTCAGTGGTCAGTGGTCAGTGCTCGGCGGTCAAAAAGCTGACCTTGAACATCTAACCGCCGCGATCAAAAATTCGTGCGATATTCGCCTATTTCCTTTGCTTCATTTCGCTTCTGAAGTTCGTTATCGACGACGAGTTCAAGCTGCGGTTCGCGCAGGCGTCGCGAAAGGATCACCCCGCCAATTATCGCCATCAGCAGCAACACGCCGACTATTTCAACAGGCAACAGATACTCGGTGTACATCGCCGCGCCGATGCTCAAGGTTTTGCCGACCGTCTCGGCTTCGTTTACATCGTGATTGGGGGCATGCAGTACGGCATAAAAAATAAAGAACGTCTGAGCGAGCAGCACAATACCCAAACCGCCCCCCAAAGCGTAAAGATAACGCAGGCTGTTTAGCGGCTTGTCTTCGTCCAGATTGAGAAGCATTATCACAAAAACCACGAGGACCATTATCGCTCCGGCGTAGATCAATATCTGCACCGCTGCGATAAACGGAGCCGCGAGGGTTACGTAAATGCAAGACAGCGATATGAACACGCCGACCAGCGAAATGGCGCTGTACAACGGATTCTTGTGATAGACCATCGAGATCGCGCTCGCGATAGCGAGGCCAGCAAATAAGAAAAATAAAACTTTCTCAGCCATAAAATCCGATTAACCGCAGATGAACACGGATGGACACGGATAAAAAATGCGTTCTAAAATCCGCGTTCATCCTTGGTTTCATTTCTTACCTATTCAAAAAATAAACAACAACGATCGTTGCGATCACATTCAACAGAGCAAGCGGAAGCAAAAACTTCCAGCCGAAATTCATCAACTGATCGAAGCGAAAACGCGGCAGCGTCCCGCGCACCCAGATATAAAAGAAAAGGAACGCACAGATCTTGCCGATGAACACAATGTGGCTGACGATCGCGTAGGGAATCGAACCCGGTTCGAAAATGTGTCCCAATCCGGGAACGTACCAGCCGCCAAGGAACAGCACCGTGCACATGACCGACACGGTGAACATATTCACATATTCGGCCATGAAGAACAGGGCGAATTTCAAAGCGCTGTATTCGGTATGAAACCCGGCGACAAGCTCAGTTTCGGCTTCGGGCAGATCGAACGGGACGCGGTTCGTTTCGGCGAACGCTGCAATAAGGAAAACAACAAATCCGATAAATTGCGGAATTATGTACCATTTGAAAGGTGATCTGATCTGAGCATAAATTATCGAATTTAAATCAAGCGACCCTGCCAGCATCACCACGCCGAGCACCGACGCTCCCATAGCGAGTTCGTACGAGATCATCTGTGCCGACGAGCGAAGCCCACCCATCAAAGAGTATTTGCTGTTCGATGACCAGCCGGCGAGAGCAATGCCGTAAACGCCGACTGACGTAATACCCAAAACGAAAAGCACGCCGACATCTATTTGCGCGATAGTGAGCGGCAACACGTGATATCCGTCGCCTAAACCCCAAGGCAAAAAGCTCCAATCGACAGTTGTTATTGCGGGGCCGAACGGATAGACGACCATCGGCAGCAACGCGCACGTCAACGCAACCAGCGGAGCCAGAAAATAAACGAATTTTGTCGATTTGTCGGGTACAAGATCTTCCTTAAAGATAAACTTAAGAAGATCGGCAAACGGCTGCAGAAGGCCCCACGGCCCAACGCGATTCGGTCCGATGCGGCCTTGTATCCAGCCGAGCACCTTGCGTTCGGCAAGAACGGTGTAGGCGACGATCATCAACACGCCCTGAAAAGCGATCAGACAGCCGACAGCAACAACCACGTAAGGGAATGCGGTTTTAAGAGCAGATTCCATAAAAACTATTTTTCTGAAACCACGAAACTACACGAATAACGTTACGATCCGCATCAAAGCGGTCAATCACCAATTCTAAACCGCACATCGGTTTCACTACCTTCCGCCGATATTCTCGCGGTCTCGTACGCCCACGACGGCGGCTTCGGCCAGGCCTTCTTTTTTAGGACTGCCGTCGAGATGAAATTGAACAAGCGGCGAAACCAACAGATTTTCTGGTTTCGGGTTGCCGTGAGCAAGCAGGTGGAATTGTTCGGTCTTGCTCGTCATAGTTGTCAGACGGTGAAGTTTATGTCCCACTTTTGGCACTTCGTGGTTCTTTTCGCCGTTTTCGCTGAGCTCGGCTACACGTTGTTGCAGTTTGTCTAGCTCCGCAGACAGATCTTTTTCACCGGAGATCGCATACCTGGCCTGTACCGGATTCGATTCGTCCTTGAGCACCGGATAACGAAGCCCGTTGTAGGTCGAAACCGCGTCGGCCAACGCATTAAAGACCATCGACGCCGAAAAATTGTAGCCGAAATCGACCCCCATTTCGCGGGCGATCAAGGTTGTGATCATCCAGTCCGGTTTTGATTGATTCACAGGCTCGATCGCCTTTCGGACACGTTGGACAAAACCGGTATTGTTCGTATAAGTTCCGTCAATCTCGGCAAACGACGCGGCGGGTAGGACGACGTCAGCATGCGCGGTGGTGTCGTTTTCGAACAATTCCTGAACGACGACGAAATCTCTTCCTTCGAGAACGCTCGGATTCTGCAAACTGCCCGCGATAAGGAGCGCCTTTGAATTCTTAGCGACATCTTCGACCGATCTCCTTCCGGCCATCAGATCGTTTGCTCCGACCGAGTTGTTATAGGCCGGAAGCGGCTGGATCAGAACTCGTCGGCCTTCGCCCCCAAAGTGAACGGCGGAGTTCGAAAGTATAGCTAGAGCTTCGGGCGAAAGCTCGCCGCCGAGAATAAGAACGATGTCCCCCTGGGTTTCGCTGACCGTTTTCCAAAGGCTGTCGATCTCGCCGCGGCCGATGCCAAGTTTTCCCAAAACGGCATCATCGGCATTTTCCGAAAGAGCCGGAATGACCGCGTCGTACGAACCTTTATTTATATGAATGAACTGCGACGCCTGGGCAGTAAGCCTGATCGGCGTGTCGTTGATAACAATGAGTTTCGCACCGCCGTTGCGGACGGCCGCGCGGATCTGCTTAGCCGTAAACGTCTGTTCCTCTTCCGGTTCGCCGCCGATCATTATAATAGTTTTGGCCCTTCGAATATCGGCGTGGGTTGAAAGCGGAACACTCAAATTTTCGAAAAACGGTGCCAGGTCGTGACGGTCGGACACGGCAAAATGATTGGTCTTTGCGGCCTCGCCGGCGAATCGACGTAGTGTAAATATGGATTCGTTTGTCAGCCGAGGGCTTGCGATCACGCCTGTCGAACCTGCAAATTGATTGAACTTGTCCGCGACGAATTTGATCGCGTCGTCCCAAGTGGCAGGAAGGAGTTTTCCACCTTTTGTATAGCGGATCATCGGCGTCTTGATGCGTTCATTATGATTGACAAAAGCGTGGCCGAAACGAGCCTTGACGTCGAGGAATTCGCCGTTCAGGCCGTTCACGTAGCGGTCTCGGGCGACGATGCGGTGCACCAGACCGCCGCGTGAACCGATGCTCAGCTGCATTCCGTCCGAGCTGTACGGGTCTGTCGATATCGTTTGATCAAGCTCCCACGGACGCGTTTCGTGCCGGTAAACGCCGTCGAGGAGCGTTCCGGTCGGGCAAACCTCGATGCAATTGCCGCACTGCGAGCAATTCAGCCAGCCGCCATACGTGCCGATAACCGTACTTACCCCACGATTTCCCGCCTCGATGGCATCTTCACCCATCCACTCATCACAGACGCGCGTGCAGCGTTTGCAAAGAATGCACCGCTGCGGGTCGTTGGCAACGATCGGCGAAAGATATTTTTCAGGCTGAGCATTCTTTCTCTCGGTAAAGCGTTCCTCGACATCGCCCCAGTCGAAAATGACTTCCTGCAGTTCGCATTCACCGCCGCGGTCGCAGACCGGACAATCGAGCGGGTGATTGGCAAGCAAAAACTCACCCATCGCACGCTGCGCTTTTTCGATCTCTTCGCTCTCAGTTGTGACGACCATGCCGTCCGTGCAAGTGATGGTGCACGAGGTTTGCAGCTTCGGCATTTTTTCTATGCGGACCAGACACATGCGGCACGACGCCTGTAATGCGAGGTCCTGATAATAGCAGAACGACGGAATGCCGAAGCCTTTTTCGCGGCAAACATCGATAAGCCGCGCGCCTTTTGCGACCTCGTATTCCTGGCCGTTGATCGTAACTTTTATAAGCTCTGTGGACATTAAAATCTCAATTACTTACTGCGTGAATATCTCGTTTCGGTGGCCCTGGCCTCATCACCCCCAGGCCCAAATATTAAAAACACTGATGACGATGTTGTCGACTTGAGCCCGGTTGCAATATTAAGACGTTCGATCCACGCTGACTTAAACTTATTAGTATTAAGGTCAAAACCGTAAATTGCAACCCCATCGAAGGCTTGGCGTTAATTTCTCCCGAAAATCCGTGCAAACTGTAGCATCGCTAAAGATCGCTGTCAGCTTCTCGCGCATCAAAGATTCACCGAGAGAACATCGGGTCCCGATTCAGGGTGTTACTCGCCTGTCTTTTGGTCTTTGGCCGTCGGCTTGCCGGTTTCCTTCTTATTTTTTGGCCTTGTTTTACCATGGCTTCCCGCGAAGATCTTGCCTCGCCGTGTACGTTTATCACCTCTTCCCATTTTCTTTAGCTCCTCTCGTTTAAGTAAATTTTATCAACTAATGATTGGCTGCGGCCTTTGCCGTAACGGGCTTCGTTCCCAAAAAAAGTGCCAAAATGTCATTTTGCACTTCCGGATTTGCCGGCAGCCTATTGTGTTCCTCGCAAACGAATGTCGCCGCTTCCGGGAACAAAACATTCTTTATATCGCTGGCCAGCGAAAGCGACGATGTGATCAGGGAATTTTTTGCAACAACGCCGTCGCCTTGCGTGTATATCACCCGTTTTACCTCATCGGCGGTAACCTTGCGCCCTGAACTCGTGGTGAAATCTTCGGGCTTGAAAAGCGTTTTCCACTTGCCGGTTTTCGCATCCTGAAAAACCACTACACCGTCGGGCGTGTCCTTGCACTCTGCGCCTATCAGATAATACGAAGCCGGAACAGGTTTGATCGATGCGGCATTCAATGCATCCTGAAACCGACGTGCCCGGTCAAGGACCGCTACGAAATACGCCTTCGCGTTCTCCTGCTCGGCCGTGCTGAATTTTTTCGAGAAATCCTTATCTTCAATTACGCTCCAGCCATATTCGTTCCACGTTTCCGGATCATAAAGGTCGATCTTTAGCGGTTTCAGCTCCTCGTCATATACTTTGATCGTCCCGTCGAACGGCAAAAGCTGGTACCCTGACGGTATCGTAAAAAGATCGAATTTGGACAAATTCTGTATGAACGGCAGGTTTATCTGCGTTCCAAAGAGCGAAAAACCGTTCAACAGCGATTTCAGAGCGATAACAGAGCCTTGGTTCGGCGCTCCCAACAGAACGATCTTGTTAAAATTTTTAGCCCCGGCCCACGTCGGCGTTATTTTGGCGCCATTCGGCAAATCGGCGTCGCCGTACATCGCGGCATAACGGGCTATCAAACCGCCCATTGAATGGGCAATAACGTCGAATTTTAAGTTCGGCTTGTTAAGACGCCGTTTTAGCGTTTCAATCTGTCGAATAAGCAACCTTGCATTTTCGACATTGTCACGCCGCCAGTCGTACGGAAAAATATAGATCGTGTCCTGATAGCCTCTGACCGGCGGGTTATCCCATTTTCCTTCTTTGTAGCCGTGGTCTTCGAGTGCATCGAGCAACCCGGCGTACGCGTCGGTCTTCTTAAAAAATCCAAGTCTTATGCTGCGCAAAATATCGCGTGCTACAAGCGAATCGCGGTTTGCCGCAATGTTTGGAGATATAGGCAGGCTAAGATCGTCCGTTTTCGATCTACGGACCTTAAACCAGACGACTGAGCCGTTTTTAGAGCTGACAAGCTCCGATCCGGTCAAGCCGGGAATGACGATCACCGGCGGCTTGCCCTGGGCAAAAATTGAAAACCCCAGGGCTCCCAAAAGAAGAACCGAAACTGCAAACCGGCGCATTAACCTGTTCAGTTTTAAGTCAACGTATCGTTGCATCCGCTATTACGATTGAACGAAAAGACGCTGTACGCTTTATGCAGCGATGCGTTCCGTACCCGATTCTATTTTGCCCACCAGCCAGCGCTTGAAATCGTCGGGAAACTGTTTGATCGCGCTCTGTATCGGCCATGCTGCCGCATCGCCCAGCGGACAAAAAGATTTTCCTTCGATGTTGTCGCATATATCCAGCATAAGCTGAGCATCCTCTGGGCGTCCGCCGCCCGATGCTATCCTGTCAAAGATCTTGACCAGCCAATCAGTTCCTTCGCGGCACGGCGTGCACCAGCCGCAGGATTCATGCTTGTAAAATTCGGTCAGATTTTTCGTCGATTCCATTACATCGACGGTTTCGTCCATAACGATAAAACCGCCGGAGCCAACCATCGAACCGCCGGTCACTAGGCCTTCGTAATCCAGCGTTACGTTTTTGCCGATGATCTGATCGGCGTTCATTATGTAAACGCTCGATCCGCCGGGAATAACGGCCTTGAGCTTTTTGTCGTCGCGAAGCATACCGCCGCAGTCTTCCATAATGAACTTTTCCATGTCCTTGTAGCCCATCGGAAGTTCATAAACGCCTGGTTTCTTAATATGACCGCTGACGGACCAGAGCTTGGTGCCGCCCGATTTTTCAGTACCAAGGTCGCGCCAAGTTATGCCGCCCATCTCGATGATCTGCGGGACGGCTGTCAGCGTCTCGACATTGTTTACGACGGTCGGACTGGCGTAGACGCCTTCGACGGCAGGGAAAGGCGGCTTCATCCGCGGATGTCCGCGAAAACCTTCGAGCGAGCTGAGCAGAGCAGTCTCTTCGCCGCAGATATAGGCTCCGGCTCCGGTATGCGTGTAAATTTCGTGGTCGAATCCTGAACCGAGAATGTTTTTGCCAAGCAGACCTGCGTCCCGTGCCTCCTGCAGCGCGACGTCCATAATGTCGATGAGATATTTGTACTCGCCGCGTGTGTAGATGTATCCAGTCGTCGAACCGAGCGCGTAAGCCGCGATGATCATACCCTCGATCAATGCGTGCGGATCGCGTTCCATCAGGTAGCGGTCCTTGAACGTTCCGGGCTCCGACTCGTCCGCGTTGCAAACAACATATTTTGTTTTCGGCGAGTCCTTCGGGACGAACGACCATTTCATACCGGTCGGAAAGCCCGCACCTCCGCGTCCCCGCAAAGCCGATTTTTTGACTTCATCGATGATGTCCGCCGGCGCCATATTGAGCGCTTTTTTAAGCGACTCATAACCGCCGGTTTCTCGATACACCTTCAGCGTATGCCCATCTTTAATGTGCATCCGCTTGAGCTGCAATGGCTCACAACCTATTGCTTTAATTTCCATAACCTTATGAAATCAACCTGTCATAGTCAGCATGGGATCCAATCCAAAACCAAACAATCCCTTCCTCTTTGTTAAGGCCAAGTGCTCGAAAATGTCTCCGACCCGAACCGACCAAAGCGCTCCAATTTGCTTGAAATGCAAAGAGGGATGTTTTGGATCGGATTTTAATAACTCAAAATTCTTATCTGCGAGTTCACGAACGTTTTTGGGTAAGGAGTTATAACACGCCCAAAACCTCGGTGAAGCAAAATGCTTCATAATTCGTCTATGTGCTTGCTTGCAAAATCTGTCTCAGCCTCGCTAATTAACTCCCGCAGCTTCCCGTTCTCCAGATCTTCCTTGATTTGGGCATCCCATAACTGGGATTCAAACTCTTCGAACCAAGCAGCGAGCTTTGATACATCATTCGGCGAAAGCTCTTTGATCGCTTTTTCTATTTCCTGGACAGTCATGCTCATACTTTACTCGCAATCCGCCAAAATCTTATCAACCTTTTCCGTCGTCAGGTCCTCGTGATAATCAAACCCGATCTGCATCATCGGCGCGGTGCCGCAGCTTCCGAGGCATTCGACCAGCGATACGGTAAATTTGCCGTCTTCGGTCGT
>DATJGV010000235.1:0-7158 GCA_035494575.1 Pyrinomonadaceae bacterium
ATGAACGTTGGAACTTACTGACGTGCGGGCTTCTGCAAAAAGGTATGAAGGTTTGTCCCACATGCGATGAGGTTTACAAGGACGACGAGATAAATTTTTGTCTCGCCGACGGCAGCACCTTGCTCAAAAAACGTGACCCGAAACCGAAAAAACATTCGCGGTTGAACGAGGTCGCCGCCGTCGTGCTGGTGGCGCTCGCGATACTTACTTTCCTTTGTCTTGTAACTTACAGCTCATCCGATTGGTCGCTGAATACGGCAAGTTCGCAGCCGACGCGAAACTGGATCGGGATCGTCGGTGCGGTCGTAGCTGATCTGCTATTCCAGGCGATCGGCATTTCCGCATATGTCATACCGGCACTTATCGCGTTTATCGCGTGGCGCGTTTTTCACGCCGAAAACCTTCGACCTAAAATCGGCCGTGTTATAGGTTTTGCGCTTTTTGTCGTTTCAGTCTCGGGTCTTATTCATTTGACAGCAACGAGCGGCGGTCTGCTGGGAGCATTCTTTTTTCGGTATTCGGCAAGTTTGCTGGGTTCAGTCGGTGCCGCGATATTTCTCTCGTGCCTTTTGGTAGTTTCGGTAATTTTGCTGACTAATCTGACATTTGTCGGGTTCATGGGGCACCTAAAATTAGCGTGGTCCAATATCCGCTTGCGTCTTAGCGAATGGCGTACAAAACATGTAAGCGATCCTGAAGAGCTTGCGGCAAAGGCACGCGAGCGTTCCGAGAAACGAAAAGAGATTCGCGAAGGCAAAACTGGCGAATTGCCACCGACGATCGTTGTTGGTGAGACTATTCCGATAGGAAAGATCACAAAGCCCGACATCGCCGCAAAAACGGTCGCAGAGGAATCTGGAATCGACCTGCCGAAGGAAGAAGAGCCTCCGCCGACCATCGCCGTGCCGGAAACTAAGCCCGTAAAAAACGAGCTCGCCGAAAACGGCATCGGAGCGATCCCAATAACGCCGATCAAACAAACGGGCGACCTGGACGAAGAGATCGCCGAACCTGTCGAAGAAGAGCCGCGGGATATGATCGCCCCGGTTGGAAAACCGCAAAGTTTCGAAAAGTATATGCTGCCGCACCCGTCATTTTTGACGCCGCCTGCGCCGCACATCGAACAAAAAGAGGCAGAGCTGCTCGAGATCGCGACCGAGCTTGCCGAAAAGACAAAGGAATTTAACGTAACGGGCCGTGTTGTCCACATCACGCAAGGCCCCGTGGTTACGACCTATGAATTCAAGCCCGATCCGGGTGTGAAGTATTCCCGCGTGACAGGTTTGGTTGACGATCTATGTCTTGCTCTAAAGGCGGAGTCGATACGCATCGACCGTATTCCCGGCAAGGCGTTCGTCGGCATCGAGGTCCCGAACAAACACCGCGAGACGATACAGCTTCGGGAAGTTATCGAATCGAAAAAGTTTCGCGAATCGTCATCGCTGCTCACGATCGCCCTCGGCAAGACTATCGACGGTTTGAATTACGTTACGGACCTTACGAAGATGCCGCACTTGCTTATTGCCGGTGCGACCGGCGCGGGTAAATCGGTTGGCGTGAATTCGCTGGTGGTTTCGATTCTTTATAAAGCCAAGCCTGACGAAGTCAAATTCATCATGGTCGATCCGAAACGGCTGGAACTTGGGCTTTATGCCGATATTCCGCATCTGGCGACGCCGATAATCACGGACCCGAAACGTGCCGCGGTATCGCTGCGATGGGCTGTTTCGGAAATGGAGCGGCGGTACAAGGACCTGGCGGGCTGGGGCGTGCGGAACATCGACGGCTACAACGCCGAGGTCAAGCGGCGAACTTCAGTCGAGCACTTTGACGATAACGGCGAACCGTTCCGGACGCTGCCGTACATAGTCATAATCATCGACGAGCTTGCCGACCTTATGATGGTTTCGGGCAAGGACGTCGAAGAGGCGATAACGCGCCTCGCACAAATGGCGCGTGCCGTCGGCATTCACCTCGTGCTTGCAACGCAGCGGCCCTCCGTCGATGTTATCACCGGATTGATAAAGGCAAATTTCCCGTCGCGTATCTCATTCCGAGTTTCGTCAAAGGTCGATTCGCGAACGATCATCGATGCGAACGGTGCCGAGAATTTGCTTGGCAAAGGCGACATGCTGTTTTTGCCGCCGGCAAATTCGCAGGTCGTTCGCGTGCATGGTGCGTACGTCGATGAAAAGGAGATCAGCCGCGTGGTCGAGCATGTAAAAAATCAGGGTAGGCCAGAGTACGATACGACGATCACAAAGACGGAAGAGGAGCTTGACGACAATGGCGAGCTGCCGGGAAGAAAGGACCCTCTGTTTTTGGAAGCCCTCCGAACTGTCGTCGGTGCAAAACGCGCGTCAACATCGCTGCTACAGCGGCATTTGCGCATCGGTTACGGCCGCGCGGCCGCGATACTCGATGCAATGGTCAGAGAAGGCTACATCGGCGAGATGGACGGCAGCACCCGCGCCCGTCCGATCCTTCAAAAAGCCTACGAAGATCTGCAGGACCTCGAGGAAATGGGCAGCCCTTAGACTCAACTGCTTTTGCAGGGAACGTCATCTTCCTTTGGCGGCAGCGGAAGCGTCACGATCTGTCGCGAGCCGTCTTCATTTTCGCGAACACTCAACCTGTATTGATTAACGGCGTCCTCAAGATTCGACGGCGGATACGGGCGCGGCTCGGCCAATATCTTTACCCAGTAGTACCCGTCGCATTTGTAAAAGGTCATTTCGTTTGCCGTTCGTTTTTCGTTTGTGAGCATGTAGTCGTAAGCCGCATTGTAGAGCTCATTTGAGGGACGCACGGTGTCGCCTATGCCCGGCGAGAGAAAGTAGACGACGGCAACAATACCTATTATTACAACGAGCGCGATAGGCAAAAGAAATTTTGCGTAGTCGTGTATGCTCCGGACGTTCTTTTCCTGCGTTTCGAAGAGACGTATCTTATCTTTTTCGTCAAAAATGTCCATAGCGTGGCAGAAACTATCTGCGGGAAAATTATCACCAATTGTGCAAAGTTGCAAAGCCGCGTTGATGAGGTTACGGACCTATCGCGATTTCCACACTTTCTGTGGAAAACGCGCCATTTTCCACAATATTAAATTCGTAAACTCCTTGTAACATGGACACTTTTAGCATTTTGCACACGAGAGTTGCAAAGATCTGTCAAAGCGTTGCAAACGGTTGCGAACAGTGTGTTTATGGGAAAAATTTAAAACGTTATGACCGCGGTTGAATATGGCTTTTTTTGGCTGTATTATTTCGAAAAACTCCGGCACCCATAAGAAAACTCGATTGAAATTGTCTTCCACAAAATTCTCGCACTTTCCGCTTCTCTGGCTCTCGATATTTTTCGCAGCAGGAATTTTATATTCAAAGTGGTCCGCGGAGCATTTCCAAATTTTCCCGTTTGGATGCGCCTTTTTCGCGATTTTTGCGGCGATCGTCCGCGATAAAAATTTCGCTTCCATTTTTGTCGCGATTTCATTCGCGTTCGCCGGCGCAGTTTGTTTCCAGATCCGGCAAGACAGTGTTTCTAGTAACCGCGTTCGCTCAATTTACAACAGCGGATCGATCGCATCGGGAGCGCCGGTTGAAATTAAAGGAGAGATACAAGCCGCGCCCGAGGCGAGTTATGACGGGTATTTCCTGATAGTTCGCGTTACGAACCTTACATCGAAAGAACAGCAAATCGCTGCCACCGGCGATATTCGCGCGTTTGTTCCGACGAGAACCACCGAAGACGCTGCGGAATTTAGAGCAATAGATCTTCGTTCAGGTTCGCGCGTGCGCGTCGCGTGCGATCTAATGCGAGAGGAGAAGTTTCGAAATCCTGGTGTCGTTTCTCGGATCGAGCTGCTCGACCAACAGGAGATCGACGCGACATGCACGGTAAAGAGTTTGTCTCTCATCGAAAAAACGGGCGAAACAGAGCAGTTTTCACCGACCGAATGGATTCTCGACCGAAGACAATATCTGATCGACGATTTCAGACAGCGATTCGAGCCTGCGACCGCGGGAGTGATGATCGCGTCTCTGCTCGGCGACAAATATTTTCTCGATAAAGGTACGGCCGATATTTTTCGCGAGGGTGGAACGTTCCACGTTCTTGTCATCTCGGGCCTGCACATCACCTTTGTCGGTGGACTGATGCTGTTGTTGTTTCGTTTGTTCACCAGGCGAAAATTGTTACAGATCTTGGGTGCGTGCGGATTTTTGTGGGTATACACCTTTGCCGTCGGGGCCGAGGTGCCAGTCGTTCGCGCGAGCATAATGTTCACCGTCATAGCTTTTTCACAGGTTGTCCGGCGAAAGGGAAACTTGCTGAATTCGCTCGGCTTATGTGCGCTGCTTCTGCTTGCATGGAAACCGGACGACCTGTTCTCAGCGTCGTTTCAGCTCACGTTCGTGAGCGTCACCGCGATTGCGGCCGTCGGTTTTCCCGTGGTTGAAAAACTTAGAGCGATCGGAAGGTGGGTGCCGACCGCGGACGCGCCGTTTCCCGCCCGCGTTCCAATTTGGCTGAAGCGATTTTGCGAGATGCTGTACTGGCGTGACCATATCTGGGAGGTTGAAGAGCGAAGACAGATCTGGACGGCGAGAATATTTAAACGCCCGTTTCTAAACAGACTCAGCTCATTTGGTTTTCAGGGCGCGGCCGCGTACCTGTTCGAAGGCATTCTTATATCGACTGTCGTTCAGATCTGGTTGCTGCCTTTCGGGGTGATCTACTTTCACCGCGTTACACCCGCAGGAATTGTTCTGAATCTTTGGGTCGGTGTTTGTATTGCGGTCGAAAGTGTAGTGGCCGTCGCGGCTGTGCTTCTCGGACATGTCAGCAACCTGCTCGCTTTACCATTCGCGCGATTCGCTGAGATCTTTAACTGGCTGCTGCTGTACGGGCCGCGCATCTTTACAGATGGAATTTTTACGAGCATTCGCCTTCCAGCTTACACCGGGCAGGGTGGCATCATATACGCTTTATATTTCTTGCCCGTTCTATTGCTTGCGGTCGTTGCTTTTCGCTGGGATCCATTCGCTTATGGCACGAGAGCCGACAAAGCCGCTTTTACTTCGATCGTTTCTCAACGACCCGTTGCGTACGCGGCAACTGCCCTTCTCATTTTCTCGATCGCAATAATCATTCTGCATCCGCTCAGTTCACCAACTCCGGACGGCAGACTGCATGTCGATTTTCTCGATGTTGGACAGGGCGATTCGGCATTTGTGACATTTCCTGACGGTACGACACTGCTTATCGATGGCGGCGGCCAGATAAGTTTTCTCGACGACGGAAACAACTTCGAACCGGATGCGCCGCGCATCGGCGAAGCAGTCGTTTCTCAATTCCTATGGGAAAAAGGTTATTCAAAGATCGACTATGTTCTGGCGACGCATGCAGATGCCGACCACATTCAAGGATTGACGGACGTCGTGCGAAATTTCGATGTTCGTGAGGCGTTTTTTGCTCGAACGCCGATGAACGACCCTGAGTACGCCGAACTTGCGCAAGTGATTCAAAAGAAAAAGATCACAATTTCATTACTTTCGCGCGGCGATCTGTTCAACATCGGCGGCGTTGATGTGCAAGTGCTGTTTCCAGAAGGTGACGATTCGCCCGACGCAGTTTCCGACAATGACCACTCACTTGTAGTACGGCTGGTGTATGAGTCGCGCTCGCTGCTGCTCACTGGCGACGTCGAGCGCAAAGCTGAGAATCAAATGCTTGCGACGCCCGAATATCTCACAGCAGACGTTATCAAGGTTCCGCATCACGGGAGCCACACGTCGTCAACTCAGCAGTTTGTCGATGCGGTAAAACCTCAGATCGCGATTATTTCGGTCGGCCGGCGGTCACGATTCGGCCACCCGCACGAGGACGTTGTCGAACGCTGGAAAAACACAGGGGCCAAGGTTATGACAACAGGGGAGAACGGCACGATTTCGGTCTCGACGGACGGTTCCAACCTGGTGGTCGAAGCCTTCGTGTTCGGTGATTTTCCAAACTAGACTCCAGCTAAATTCTGGCTAAAACGAGAAAAACGCCCGAGAGATTCGAGTTCGAATCTTCGAGCGTTCCTTCAGTCGTCCTGTTATATAAATATTTTTAGCGTAAAATCGGCCGATTGTCAAGATATTTAAAGTAAAACATTAACAAAAGATGTTTAACTTAGTGTTTGAAATGGCGAAAACCGGTAAAAACCATTGAAACCCCGTGTTCATTGGCTGCTTGTATCGATTCCTCATCCCGCATTGAGCCGCCCGGTTGAATGATCGCCGAAGCGCCCAATTTCGCTGCCTCATCGACGTTATCGCGAAACGGAAAGAACGCGTCAGACGCCAAAACCGAGCCTTTCACAGGCAAATTGAATCTTTCTGCACGCATGGCGGCGATGCGGACCGAATCGACCCGGTTCATTTGGCCCGAACCCACGCCGATCGTCTGGTCTTGGTTCGCAATGACGATCGCGTTCGATTTGACGTGTTTGCAAACCCGCCAAGCGAGCAGCATTGCTTTGATCTCTTCTTCGGAGGGTTGTTTTTCGCTGACGATCTTTAGGTCATTGCGGGTTATTTTGTAGATGTCCTTCTCCTGTACGAGCATGCCGGCGGAGATCTGCTTATATTCTAAGGCGGCGTCAGATTCAGATGTTAGACCAGCCGCTGCTGCAGATGGTACTGACAACACACGCAGGTTTTTCTTGGTGCGAAGGACCTCAAGGGCGTCCGCGTCAAACTCGGGAGCTATTACTACCTCGGTGAAAACCTCGTTCACCGAAACGGCGACAGCCGCATCAACTTTTTTATTTAATGCGACGATACCGCCGAAAGCGGAAACGGGATCTGTGGAAAGAGCACGACGATAAGCTTCTTCGTTTGTGGCTCCGATGCCGACGCCCGATGGATTTGTGTGCTTGATGATCGCAACGGCTAACTCGTCGAAATCCTGAACGAGGTTCCAGGCGGCCTCGGCATCGACGTAGTTGTTGAACGACATTTCCTTGCCGTGAAGCTGTTCGGCGTTCGCAATTCCGCCACGTTCGCCAGTTTTGTACAAAGCGGCTTTCTGATGCGGGTTTTCGCCGTAACGGAGATCTCTGACTTTCGCGAGCTCGATCAAAACACCCGCAGGAAATTCGGTTTCGCTTGGGTT
>DATJGV010000236.1:0-5986 GCA_035494575.1 Pyrinomonadaceae bacterium
GTCTTCTCTTTGGCGTCGATCTGCCCTGTCCAGCCCTTGACCAAAACTCCGCCGCCCGAAACGCTTGTCGACTCGCCCTCCTGGGCCGAAACAGCGACGATCCCAATGAAAAAGACCGCAAAAACAAGAAAAACGGAATGAAGAATTCGAGTTCTCATAATGTTGCCACACTACCACCAAACGGCGGGCGACTCAACCTATCGGCCGCGGCCGGTTGTCAATATTAATGATGCCCGCTGCCACACCAGGCCGGGATATGCTCGATTGGAAACTGAGCCATTCTCCGCTGGATGGATGCCGGAAGGCGAGCTTGTATGCGTGCAGGCACAGCCGCTCAAATTCGCTGCCGCCGCGTTTTACGTCGCCCACGATTGGATGGCCGATAGACGCGCAATGTATCCGAAGCTGATTTGTGCGGCCCGTTACCGGTTCGAGTTCGAGCAGCGTCGTGGCGACGAAACGTTCCTTGACCAGAAACCTCGTCTCGGCGTGCTTGCCGTCGTGTTTTACATCCCAGTATTTTTGGTCCGCATACCGCCCGATCGGCGCCGTTATCGTTCCCTCGTTCTCGGCAACAACTCCATCGACCAGCGCGAGATATTTTTTTTCAACCAGCTTTTTCTTAAAATGCTCGGCGAGCACCCGATGCGCATGTGCTGTCTTTGCAATGACGATCAATCCGGAAGTCTGTCTGTCGAGACGATGGATGAGGCCGGGCCTTGTGAATGCGGAATGCGGAGTGCGGATTGCGGATTTGTTTTCTGGCTCTACATCGCCTGCAACATCAACTTCGCCTTGACCGCCGCACGAACATGATTCCGCATTCTGCAATCCGCGTTCCGCATTAGACAGTCCGCGTTCCGAATTCAAATAAAAACTAAGCGCATTGAGCAGCGTTCCGTTTTTGTCGCGGTGCGTCGGGTGGACCAGCATTCCGGCCGGTTTGTTGACGACGATGACGTTGTTGTCTTCGAAAACAATGTCCAGCGGAATATCTTCGGGCCGCATCGCGTTCTCACGCGTCAGGTCCAATTCGATCTCGACAAAATCGTTCGAGCGCATCCGGTAACCGATATTTTCAAATTCGCCGTTGACCTCGCACCTTAAATTTTTAACAACATCGCGCAAATACATTTTGCTCAGGCCGGTGAAACGGTCGAACAAAAAATCTTCGAGGCGCTTTTTGTGTTCGTGAGGTTCGGTTTGGATTTCGATGCGCTGGATCACATCGAAAATTTTATCCCAAGTGACCCTGAAAATGAATCCACCGGCCGGTTCGGCGAGATGCGCAGCCGGTTTTATGAGATCGGACGGCGAAAAGACGAAAACATCAAGCCGTCTTTGCGAGACCAGGAACTATCTGGCGAGACCAAAGCGTCATTTCACGACGCCGGTTGCTCGTTTTCGACCATGATCTCCTGCGCTACGTAGTCGGCAAGTTCATCGGCCTGCGTGGTCGCATTAACCCCTAGGTGAACAGTTTCCGCAATCGAGGCAAACGCATAGGCCGTCTCGCCATGCTGTGAAATGTCAAGCCCGGCGATCTCGTCCGCGACCGTAACCCTAAGACCTATAACGACATCCACGATCTTTAGCACGACCAATGTCCCAACCGACGCGAGACCGGCCGTTATCGCGACCGCAATGACCTGATTCAACACCTGCTCGCCGTTCCCATCGACCAGGCCGACGGCTAGGGCTGATCCGTTAACGTCTTTATATACTGGATTTACGACGGCGGTAGCGAAAACTCCGGTCAGCACGGCGCCGACCGCTCCGCCAAATCCATGGATCCCGAAAACATCCAGCGTATCGTCGTAACCAAAAAACCGTTTGACCTCGACTGCCATAAAGTAGCAGCCAGCTCCGGCGATTAAGCCTATAACTATTGCAGATATTGGACTTACGAACCCCGCGGCCGGCGTCACCCCAACCAGTCCGGCCACCGCGCCCGATATAGCGCCTATCACGGTCGGCTTTCCGCTCCGGAGCCAATCGATCAACAACCATGAGAGCATTGCGCTCGCGGCCGCTAAATGCGTGGTGACAAACGCGTTAGCAGCCAGACCGTTCGGCGAAAGGGCGCTCCCGGCGTTGAATCCGAACCACCCGAACCACAGCAGCCCGGCCCCGATCACGCTCAAAACTGCGTTGTGCGGAGGCGTCGATTCGTTCTCGTAACCGAGCCGTTTTCCAAGATAAAGCGCACAAACTAAAGCGGATACGCCCGACGAGATGTGCACCACCGTCCCGCCTGCAAAATCCAGCGACGGCACCACGCCGCCCAATGTGGCGTTCAAAAATCCGCCCTTTCCCCACACCATGTGTGC
Organism: Pyrinomonadaceae bacterium; assembly: GCA_035494575.1. Taxonomy (GTDB): domain Bacteria; phylum Acidobacteriota; class Blastocatellia; order Pyrinomonadales; family Pyrinomonadaceae; genus OLB17. The sequence continues at coordinate 2,331 of DATJGV010000236.1, forward strand.
CAGCGGAAAATATACAACAAGCATCCAAAGCGTTGTAAATAAAAGCTTTGCAGAAAACTTGATCCGTTCGGCAAACGCGCCCGTGATCAACGCCGGCGTTATGATCGCGAACATTAGCTGAAAGATCATAAAGCTCAACTGCGGCAAAGTTGTCGAATAATCGGCATTTGCATCGGCACCGACCCCGCGCAAAAAAGCAAGATCCAACCCGCCGATGACCGAATTCCCCTCCGAAAAAACAAGGCTATAGCCGACAAAAACCCAAATCAGCGTTACGATCCCTACACAGATCAGGCTTTTAAGCATCATGGACAGCACGTTCTTTTGCCGCACCAAACCGCCGTAAAATAAGGCTAATCCGGGAATCGTCATCAACAGAACCAACGCCGAACAAATCAAGACCCAGCCGTTATCGATGTTTGACTGGGCCGCGTTTGACGCCGCTTCCAATCTGCCGATTCTCTGTGACAGATCCTGGGCCATCGCAGCAGTGGAGCATAGCAACAACGCAGTAAAGGAGGAAGTGAGGCTCTTAATGGAAAGTAAGTTTATTCGCATCGTCCTCGCGAGGATGCACCTGCCGTGCCATTCCGAATATATGACTGTAAGTCTTTTATTTTAAGAAGATTGGCTATTACATGTTTATCCTTGTCATTTTCCAGGGTCATGATAATCCTACATTTTTGTTGTATTCCGGTGTTTCTTCTACATTTTTGTCGCATCTCTTGTCGATACGTGAAATTTCTTTATTGATAGATCTCAAAATGTACTGTTATCATTTGCCGCAGGTATTCTAATATCCTACGATTTTGTAGCCTATGCCGCAGGACGCGCTAAAAATACTCGCGAATATAACCGATACCTTCGCCAGAGGAGACGGTTCGTCCGCTAACTTAAACGAAGTATTAAGGTTAGCCGCCTCCGAGATCGGTGCGGTCCGTTCTTTTTTGCTGCTGACCTCAGTAGATAACAGCCTCCGCCCCGCTGCATCCTATGGTTTCAGCAGCTCCGAATTTCGACGCCTTGAAACAAACGCCGACAGCGAAACGTTTCAGAAGACCCTAAGATCCGGCGATCCCTCATTTATCGCGCGAGTAAGCGAGGAGGACTCCTTCTCGTTTCTGGCGGTCGACGCCGAAACTTCTCTGATCACTGTCCCGGTAAAATTCGGAAAAAAGATCCTTGGTGTTTTTGCGATGGAGTTTCGTTATAAAACAAGCATTTCACCGGCAGAAAAGATAAAACTTCTGACGCTCATCGCCTCGCTTATTGCCCAAAATGTCCGTGTCGAGCACATTCTTGCGAGTGAGCGACAAAAGCTCATTGACGAAAATTCACATCTTAGGCAGGAGCTAAAAGAGCGCTACGATTTCAGCCACATCATCGGCAACTCGAACCCGATGAAGCACGTTTACGATCAGGTTACGCAGGTCGCAAGGTCGAATGCGACCGTGCTTTTGCGTGGCGAGAGCGGCACCGGCAAGGAGATGATCGCGAATGCTATTCACTACAACAGCCTTCGCAGCAAACGCCCGTTCGTCAAGGTAAACTGCGCCGCGCTGCCTGATACGCTGATCGAATCAGAACTCTTTGGTCACGAAAAGGGAGCGTTTACCGGGGCGGACCGAGCAAAAAAGGGCCGGTTCGAAATGGCGGACGGCGGAACGCTTTTTCTTGACGAGATCGGCGATCTGCCGCTGCAAACGCAGATAAAACTGCTGCGCGTACTGCAGGAACGCGAATTCGAAAGACTTGGCGGAACCAACTCGATAAGATCAAATATTCGATTGATTACGGCCACGAATAAGAACCTCGAAGAAGCGATCTCTCTGGGCACTCTTCGCGAAGACCTCTATTACCGTCTGAATGTTTTCACGATTTTCCTGCCGCCGTTACGACAGCGAAAATCGGACATTCTCCTGCTGGCCGAACATTTTCTCGAAAAATTCGAACGCGAACACAACAAGCGGATCCGCCGCATCTCGACCCCGGCGATCGATATGCTGATGAGCTACCATTTTCCCGGAAACGTACGCGAGCTCGAAAACGCGATCGAACGCGCTGTGCTTGTTTGCGACGCTAAGGTCATACACGGCCACCACTTACCGCCGACGCTGCAAACGGCGGAAAACTCAGGAACGGTTACGGACATGTCTTTGAAAACGGCGGTCGAGGCGTTCGAGCGCGACATGATACAGGACGCGTTAAAATCGTCTCGCGGCAATATCGCAAAGGCCGCAAAACATCTCGATTCGAGCGAAAGAATAATCGCCTACAAGATAAAAAAATACGGAATTGATACAATGCGGTTTCGGGATGAAAGAGATTGATCCGGCAACCCGATCTTCTGCCAATTAATTTTGATCATAATTATGCTGCAGATATTGTCCCGAACAATTTGCAATGACAGCCAATGAAATCGGAACCAGCGAATCTGAGCTTCTAATTCGTGATCTTCCCGATCCCGATGCAGCCTCGCGTTTTCTGCACCGCTTTACGGAAATTCATCCGAGCCAGACGAAAAAATTGATCAAAAATCCCGGGCTGTTATCCGATGTGCTGACGCTTGCCGCGTTCAGTCCGCTGCTCGCACTCACGCTCGAACAAAATCCCGAATACCTGTCGTGGCTTTTGCTCAAACGCACTGAAAGCGGCGTCACGCCAAAAGAAGAACTGCTCGAATCGCTTGCCCGTTTTTCACTTACGCATTCGCAGATCGATCTGCAGATCGTTCTCGCGCGGTTTCGACGGCGCGAGCTGCTGCGCATATTTCTCCGCGACATCAGACGGTTGGCGACGATCTCGGAAATAACCGAGGAAATATCCAATCTCGCGGATGCGATCCTCGAATTTGCGCTTCGCGCCGCGCGGCAAGAGCTTGACAATCGTTACGGACTGCCGCTTACGACCGATGAAAAGGACCGCTCGATACCGGCCGATGTATGCGTCGTCGCTCTTGGCAAGCTTGGTTCGAAAGAACTTAATTATTCGTCCGACATTGATCTGATTTTTATTTATTCCGCTGAAGGCACAACCTCCGGTCAAGGCACGCGCGGCGCGATAACCAACCGCGAATATTTCATTAAGCTTGCCGAATCGGTCATCCGGCTTGTCGGACAGCAAATTGGCGAAGGAGCCGCATACCGCGTCGATCTTCGTTTAAGGCCGCACGGTCGTATGGGAGCACTGGCATTGTCGGTTCACGACACGGTCAGGTATTACCAAAACGAGGCCCGCGATTGGGAACGCCAGGTCTTGATACGCTCGCGCGCAGCCGCCGGAAACCCTGAGCTTTTCAAACGATTCTACACCGCGGTCGAACCGACGATATTTTCGCCGGACGAAACAGTGGAACGGGCGTTAAAAAGCGTGCACGAATCAAAACAGCGGATCGATGTCGAAAATCAAAACCGTCAGGGCTACGACGTAAAACTCGGAAAAGGCGGCATTCGTGAGATCGAGTTTATCGCTCAGGCACTGCAGCTTGCATACGGCGGACGCGATCGCTGGCTGCGGTCGCCTCACACGCTTATCAGCCTTTCGCGCCTGGCGGACCGGGGTCTGATCTCCGAACGCGAGTTAACGCAGCTTTTTGACGCCTATGAATTTCTGCGCCATCTCGAGCACTTGCTGCAGATGGAAAACGGTTTGCAAAC
>DATJGV010000237.1:0-25424 GCA_035494575.1 Pyrinomonadaceae bacterium
GAGCAGCTGACCGACCAGAGGTTTGACCGCGAAAAAAATCCGGCACTGGGTCTGCGTGCTATCCGTCTAAGCCTTGCATACAGCAGCCAGTTCAAGACGCAGCTTCGCGCAATTTTGATCGCATCGCACGAACGTAAGCTCGATATTGTATTGCCGATGATCTCGGATGTGTCGGAGATCATCCAGACCAGGCGTTTTCTCGAACGCGAACGCGAGATGCTGCGAAAAAAAGGGATCGAGACCGGAAATCCGAAGCTCGGAGCTATGGTGGAAATTCCGGCGGCCGTACTAATAATTAAAGAAATTACTGAAGAAGTCGATTTTATTTGTTTGGGATCAAACGATTTGGTTCAGTACCTCCTTGCCGTGGACCGCGACAACGAATCCGTTGCCGATTTTTTCAGAACGCTTCATCCCGCGGTTTTGCGTTCGGTTCGAACGGTGATGGATGCGGCCCGGGAACGGGGCATCCCGGCGATCGCGTGCGGTGAAATGGCCGGTTCCCCGTACTATGCGCCCCTGCTTGTCGGCCTCGGCGCAATGGAACTAAGCATGAACGTCAATTCGATACGCCGCGTCCGTCACGTTCTTTCGGGAATTGCATTCGAGGAAGCGGTCAATTTGGCGAACGAGGTCAGCCGATCGAAAACCGCCGAGGACGCCGAAAAGTTGTTGATGGCCCACCTTGAGTCGAAGTGGCGCCATTTATTTAATGGCGAAGCGCTCACCGCCACAAAATCTGCATGACTGCCGCGCGAATACTTTGTAACCTGAATTTAAATGTTCAACATATTTTGTTATTATCTTGTTTGCTAAGCATTCGGAGCAGGTTGGGCGGTCGCTTCTAACTTCGGATAGAAGAGGAAAGTCCGAACACCAAAGGGCAGCGAGCCGGATAACGTCCGGGCGTTCGCGATATGCGGACGACGACAAGTGCAACAGAAAACAGACCAGCCCTGCAAAGGGTGATGGGTGAAACGGTGGGGTAAGAGCCCACCGGCGCGTGTGGTAACAGGCGCGGCCGGGTAAACTCCTCGTGGTGCAAGACCAAATAGGAAATCGCGAAATTTGAGCGGCCCGTTCAATGGATGCGGCAACGCATCCCGTGATTTCGGGTAGGTCGCTCGAGCGGATCGGTAACGGTTCGCCTAGATGAATGATCGCCGTCCGTCGCAAGGCGGATACAGGATTCGGCTTACAGACCTGTTTCGAAACCGCTTAGCGTTCTTTTTATTGAAATCGAGAGGAGATAGATTCTTTCTTATGGCAAACCGGAAAGGAGTTTTTATCGGAGCATACGTTCCGAATGAGCTAAAGGAATCGCTGCGGCGTCGTGCCGCAGCTGAACACCGCACATTATCGCAAGAGATCACGCGAATTCTCGTCGAAGCAGTTCATGGAAAGGGTTTGCCGGCCGGCAGTGTCGACCGCCGTGACAATACAACCATCCCGCGTCGCAGGGCGACCGATCCGCTGCCGCGACGACGTGCCGAAGACTTGCCTTACGTTCCGGCAGATGAAAGTTCCAAGAAATAAATAACTAGAAAACGCATCGGCGCCACGCCCGATTTCGGGCGGGCGCTTTTTTGTTTCACTCCGCGATTTGGTAAAATCGCACCCAATGGGAATGAGGAATTTGCTGATATCGCTCGTTGCGGTCGTGCTTAGTTTTGCGGGCGGTTTTTTTCTTGCAAATGCGATAAACAGGACGGATATAAACAACCTTCGCGCCGAAAACGAACGCCTTAAAACGAATCAGGCGGACGAACAAAATAAGACTTCCGACTCGTCGCTTACAGACGACGAAATAGCCTCGAAAATTGCCGAAGCCGATCAGCAGCCTCAGAATTTCGACTTTCAAAAACGCCTCGGTCTTGCTCTGTATAAATACGGCGCGATGAAGCAGGACGCCGATGTTATCAACGATTCGATCAAGTTGCTGCAGCGTGCGGACGAGCTTCAGAATAACGACCACGAGGTGATCGTCGGTCTCGGAAATGCACATTTCGATATCGGTTATTTTAAAAAACGGAATGATGAATTGCTTCAGGCACGTACGTTTTACGAACGGGCGCTTAAACAGGCGCCAGGCGATGCCGAAATAAGAACCGACCTTGCACTGACCTATTTTTTGACCGATCCTCCGGATGATGACAAAGCTACTGCCGGATTTAAGGAAGCCCTAAAGATCGATCCAAAACAAGAAAAAGCGTTGGAATTCATTATTCAAAGCCTGATCCGCGCGAATAAAAAGGACGACGCGGCCGGCTATCTCGACCAACTCAAAAAAGCAAATCCCCGGAGCGAGGCGATCGCCGGGCTCACCGCTAAACTGAACGAAACACCCGGCAGCAACCCTAAATGAGAGAAATATTTTTTATCCTGATCGTGGTGTTCGTTTTGTTGGCACTGACGGCGTTCCGGTATCGACGACAGCTTGCAGCCGCCCATCACATGTGGCAGATGCTGCGCGGTAACGCGCCAGGAACTTTTCCGATCAACCAGGCTCCTCAGCAAAAGCCGACAAATGAGCCGGTGCCGTTGGTAAAATGTGCTCGGTGCGGCACGTGGACGCCGCTCGACCGGGCGATCAGGCTTAACCAAAACATTTATTACTGCTCCAGCAATTGCCTGGAAAATAAAGCGGTTAGCAGGTAGGAGCATTCGTCAGGGAATGAAAGTTGAGATGTACCAATTGATGATCGCATCACCGAATAACAGCGATAAAACGGAGCCAATTCCCAGAAAGATCCCGAACGGGATCTGCGTCTGAAACCCCTTATCTTTATTGCGCATTATTAGAGCGCTGCCGATGATCGCGCCCGAAAATGCACCAAGAAATATTGACAGCGCTGTCAGCCGCCACCCCAATAAGGCTCCTACCGCGGCCATCATTTTTACGTCCCCAAGGCCCATCGCCTCTACGCCGCGCAGGCGTTTCCAAAACTCGCCTACAACCCATAGAAATCCGCCTCCGACGAGTGCTCCGAGACCGGCCGCGGCCAATGAGATCAGCCATCGCGGGTGTCCCGCAAATGCCGAAAATGGAGCATGTTCAAGGTCCGTAAAGTAAGTCGCAGATACGGTAATCGCGAAAACGACACGAATTATCAGGGCAAATATCAGCAGCGGATATGTGATCACATTCGGCAAGATCATGTGCTCGGCGTCAATAAAGATCAGGGCTATCATCGATGCCGAAAACACCAGCGCGACCGGTAAAAACGGCCCGAAACCTATGCGCCAATAGACAAGAACGAATACGAGCGCGGTCAGCAGTTCGACCGCCGGATATCTGATAGATATCGGCTCGGCGCAATTTCGGCACTTGCCGCGCAGCACCAGCCAGCTGATTATCGGCACGTTATCGTAGGGTTTTATGGACTTTCCGCATTTTGGGCAAGCCGAATTTGGGAACACGATGGATTCCTCATTCGGCACGCGGTGGATGACGACATTGAGAAAACTTCCGATCGCGGCGCCGAATAGAAAAACGAAGATATAGCCAATAAATTCGGGCAGTCCGGTCACGGCCTCAAAGGAATTCAGGATCATCAAAATCATTATTTTTTCGGTATGAAACAAAAAGCGGGATCCAGGGCACGCGCTCAGGCCCGCTATCGATAATAGATAATCCGCGCAAAAAAGGAAAGCAATTCGTTAAGTTGCCGTCCATGGAACATCATCTGTCCCGGATGTGTCCCAAGGGTGTCCCAGAACCTCTTGGGGCACACAACCATCTGATAGTCAATGGTTTACGAAGTTTTCCACATCGATTTTTGTCAAATTTGAAAACTTTGTGACACAAATTGCTAAGTGACTGTTATTTAAGCCTTAGCACTATTACCCGAGCATCATCGCAAAAGAGGGGTGAGGATCTTGAAGGTGAGGTTAGTTTTGGATAAGAGGCAGGAGTTTTGGTCGGCAGGCGATAGGAAAGTTCAGGGTTCCGAGTTCGGAGTTCTGAGTTTGTCTCGTACACAGATGCAATTATGCGTGTTTGACCGGCGAACAATTTAGGAGATGAGCACCGTCGAGGGCAAGTGTTTTTCCGGTGGCAGTGGTGTGGGGAGCCACGGAGCGATCAGGCGTTCGTGGGTTTGCGGAGTTCGAAGGTTGTGCCGGAGCCGTTTGTTTGCCAGGCGATCTCGGATCTTATTAGTGCAGCCCGCGACCGGATGTTGGCGATGCCGCGGCCTTTTTTGGAAACGACGGACGGGTCAAATGGTTCGCCGTCGTTTTTGATGGTCATGACGAATTCGCTATCGTCCGTTACGTCGATCAGCATTTCGACTAGAGCGGCGTTTGAGTGCCGCTTGATGTTTGTCAGCACCTCCTGCGCGATACGATAGATCTGAAGCTGGACGTTCATTGGGAATTTGATCTTTTCCTCGAGATCTTCGGCGGCGTTGAAACGGGAGTTTTCGACGGTGTGGCTAAGCAGAAATTCGAGCGACGCGGTGAGGCCGACGTTTTCAAGAACGGATGGGCTCAGGTCCTCGCAAATGCGACGAATTTCGGTGGACACCGATTCGATCTCGGAGCGAAATTCTGCGTTGCTGGGCGAAAGCCGATCGCTCATCATCTGCAGATTTCTGAGGTCGGCGAGCGTCTGGTCGTGAAGGTCGCGTGCGATGCGGCGGCGCTCGCGTTCGGCTTCGTTGGCAAGGTCAAAACGTGCCGCAGCGAGTTCGCGGTTGCGCTGGGCGATGCGCCGGCTCTCGATCACGGCGATGATCAGGGCGATAACAGCGATGGCGAGCAGCACGCCGAGTGCTGTTGCTGTCCACGGAAACGGAGCGCGTGCGACCGAAAAACGAACCGTCAACGGTTCCGATGGCAGGAGGTCGCGGTTAAACGCTCGGGCCTCGATCGTGTAATCGCCCGGCGAGAGATTTTCGGGCGCAAACTGCGCGTCTGCCGAGATGCGCTTGTCGATCACCTCACCCTTGCTGTTTTTAAGCAGGAAGGCGTATTGAAATTCTTCGGGAAAAGTGCGGCTGCTTTGGCCGGCGACCTCGACAAGCAGCGAATTCTGCGGATAGTCGAGCGCGATCGTTGAGCGAAGCTCAGACACGTCGTGAAGCCTGCGGCTCAATATTCTGACCGCGGCGATCGCCGGGGACACGGTTCCGGGTTCGTATGCCGCGAGCCCGCGATTGGTTCCGATAAGCAATCGATGATCAAGCAAAAGCAGCGCAAATGCCTTTTCGGATGGAAGGCCTTGCTCGACGCTGATATTCGAAACAAGCCAACCGAACACGTCATCGTACCGGACGTGAAGCAGACCGGCGTCGGAGGTCGCAGCCCAGATGTCGTTGCCGTTTAGCCCAAAATCGCGAACGTCATGATCGGAAATAAGTTTTTCAATTTGGCCGTCGCGATACCGGTACAATCCGTTTTGGCAGGCGATCAAAAGAGCGTCGTCAGAGCCTAAGGCAATTTTCCAGACCGCTTTTTCACCGAGGTCTTCAGGTGCAATTACCTTTTGCGCGCTTGTTCCGTCGAATGAAAAGACTCCTTGGTCTGCCGTGCCGATAAATAGGTTGCCGGCGGTCGGGAAAAGGGAAGTCGGGGTTGAGATCGTTAACGCGACTTCGCCAGTCGATTCGACCAATCCCTGATCAAAAACTGCCGCATAGGTTTTTCCGTGAAATTGAGCAACCGACCGCGTGTCTCCGTTCAAAATCGTTTTGCCCGATTCATCCATCAACCCGTCCGATGTTCCGACAACCAATCCGCCGCTCGTGCCTTCACCGACCGCATAAATTGTTTTCTTCTCAAAACCGGAAACCTCCCGCCAGAAAGATCCGTCAGCTACGAACAACCCGCGATTGGTTCCGACATAAACCCCTCCCGTTGAAGTCCTGTACAAGGTTCTAATAAAATTGCTGTTCGGGCTATCGGAGATCACTCGTTGAAATGGACTTGATGAGTCAAAGCGGCTGACTCCGCGGTTTGTGCCAGCCCACACGACGCCTTCGCGATCGATGAAAATCGCGTAAACCTTGTTTGAACGCAGGCTGCCGCTCGTATTTTCAAAAGTAAAATGCTGGAGCTGCTGTTCGTTTCGAAAATGAAGAAGACCATTTTTGTCAGTTCCGGTCCAAACACCGCCGCTGCCGTCGGTTTCGACCGATAGAACGTCGCCGAGTGTTTCGCCTATGCGATTCGGGTTGGCAAGATCGTTGAGCCGGAACAATCCGCTTCGGCTGCCGCCCGCGTCTGCGCTGGCCCAAATATTTCCGCCGCCGTCTTGCGTGAGAGCGTTTATAAAATATGGTCTCGGCGAGCTATGGATCTCGGACAACCGGCCGTCCTCGAACAGGACCAGGCTTCGGCCGGCGGTGCCTGCAATAATGCGGTCGCCGTCTTTTGCAAGGCTGGTAAATCTTAGCGGCTGACCATCGCTTCCGACGAGCATCTGCGGTGCGGCCTTTTCCGCATATAATGACCCGTTTTCTTTCGCACCGACCGTTAAAAGAACGCCGTTTGCCGTCGCAAGCAGCGTGTTTTCACCCAATAAGATCGCGGTTATCGAGAGGTCTTTTGTTCCCTCTATCTGCGTGGCTTTGCCCGATCCAAACAGAAACGCGCCGTTTTCGGTACCTATCCACAACGCACCGTCAGCCGCCAGTTTTAGCGCTAGAATTTTGTTTGAGGTCGTGTCGGGTAAGGAAACGGTTTGCACTCGTCGTCCGTCGAACCGAGCCAGGCCGTTGTCGGTTCCGAACCATAATATTCCGTCCGGCGTTTGTGCGATCGCACGTACGCTGTCCGACGGCAAGCCGTTAAAGATCGTGACCGATCCCCATTGGTGAAAATTTTGAGCAACAGGCGGCTGCGTTTGTGCGAATGCGACGTGGAAAAATGCGCAGAGGAAGACGAGGAAGCGCATGTACAAACTTTTCTGTATGGGAATGATCATCCGGCATTTTTCAGGACGTTTTTTCGGTCTTAAAACGACGCTGGTCGCGCTCGATCCAGTCGGCAAGCTCCGCCTCGGCCTTGGTAAGTTCATCGCTGTTGATCAGGCCGCGTTTTAATGCCTGGAAAAACGCATGCGTGCGGATGTTGTATGCAAGTTTGTCATAGGCTTCGTTATCGGTTCCGGATGAATTTTCCGGAAAGAGCTTTTCGTAAAGCGTCGCGAGGCGGCTCTCGACGCCGCGAAGGCTGAGGCTGCACTTGCGTGCGATCGCCCAGTTTGAAAGCCCGAGCGCAAGATAACGCAGCGCCTCGGCTTCGAACTCGGTTAGCAGCGGACGCTGGAACGAATCCTTGAACGCGGGGTCGATCATATCCGCTCCGTCTTCCAGAACGGCCGCGACGAAGCGGAGAAACCGCTCTTCAGGATTGTTCTTGTGAATAAATCCGTACGTCGGCTGCGGCTCGGTCGAGCGTACGATCTTGCGGATCTCGTTGATGTAGATCTCGTGCGGAAATTGCGTCCAGAATATGATCCGAGCCTCAGGAAAATCGCGCCAGATCGCGCGTGCGGCCTTCACGCCGGACAGTTTTGGGAGCTGGATGTCCAGGATTGAGAGCGTCGGACGCTGTTCGAGCGCCAGTTTTACCGCGGCCTCGCCGTCAGATGCATTTGCGACGGGAGCGTCGGCGGGAAATTCACGGGAGATCAGATCGACGAGATAGCGTCGCTGGGCATCATTGTCTTCTGCAATCAGGATGGACATGTCGTATGCAGTTATAGCAAAAACGCGAGGCAAGAGCTATTGAAATCTCTGTGCGTGCGAAATGCGCCGGTCGTGCACACGCTGCAGGTATGTGGGTAGCCACAATGACGGGAAGATGAGATCAGCTTTTCGGTTGTATAGAAGGATATGGGGGATCTTTTGGAGGCGGCGATCGGAATCGAACCGATGAATAAAGCTTTTGCAGAGCTCTGCCTTACCACTTGGCTACGCCGCCCGGAGAAAAATATGAGGGCGGAAGGATCAGGGATGAATAAGAAGAGCCTTACTTTCATCCTTCATCCCTCCGCCCTCATACTTCAAAAAACTGGAGCGGGAAACGAGACTTGAACTCGCGACTTCGACCTTGGCAAGGTCGCGCTCTACCACTGAGCTATTCCCGCGTCGCAAAGGATAATTCTACCGTCTGAACCGGATTTGTCAAGTTCTTACTGAACAGTAATGTCCTTAACAAAGCTCCAGTCGCCGCTCGCGTTTATCTTGATATTTCCGATGCGTTTGTTGGACACGACCATGTTTGCCGGATACCACAGCGGCAGCAGCGGCAGCTCGTCACTGATGATGTTCCACGCCTTGCCATAAAGATCTTTGGCCTGGGCCTGATCAGTCGTGTCGATCGCGTCCTGCAGCAGTTTATCGACCTGCGCATTGCTGTACCGGCTGCGGTTGCAGCAGTTTACAAACTGGCCCGGAATTTTGTCGGTCGTAAACAGGTCCCGCAAAAATATCGGGTCCTGGTTACCGCCGATCCAGATGCCCGTGTACATCTGAAATTGCCCCTGCGCGAGCTGTTTGCGCAGGACGTTCACTTCCATCGTCTCGATCTGAACATTCAGGCCCACGGCGGTCAATGAACTTTGAACGGCCTGAGCATAATTGTTGACTGCAACGTTTGCCGAGCCGTATTTGAACACGATCGGTTCGCCCTTGTAGCCGGCCTCCTGCAAAAGTTGCTTTGCCTTTGCCGGGTTGTAGGTGTACTTCGTACCCGGGGTATATGCCCAGGAGCTTTCCGGTAATATCGAGTTCGCGACCTTTGCCTGACCCAGCAGCAATTCGTTGATGATCTTTTCGCGGTCTATCGCGTACCCGATGGCCTGACGAACCTTTACCTTGTCGAGCGGCGGTGATTGAGCGTTAAATACGATGTACTGAATATTCGAACCGTCGAACTGATCGACTTTCAGGTTAGGAACGCTGCCCAGAGATTTGAGCGCGTCCGGCGGCAGATTACTCGGCAGCGGAGCGATGTCGACTCCGCCGGTCTGCAATTCGGCCTGAAGAGAATTGGCGTCCTGAACGGTTTTTACGCGGAGCTTTTTAACCTTCGGCGCTCCGTCCCAATAATTTTCGTTCGCGGCAAATTCGACTATATTCTGGGATTTGTCAAAACTTACGAATTTGAACGGCCCGGTTCCGACCGGATGATCTTTCTGCTCGGCGATCGAGCCTTCGGGTATGATCGGGATCGTCACAAGATTTGATAAAAGTTGATGCCGCAGCGAAGGCTTGGCAACGGTGATAACTACCGTTTTGGGATCGGGTGTTTCGAGCGAAACGATGTGCGGGACGCGTGTAGTTTTCGGTTCTGCGGTGTTTGCGTTTGTCGCTGCCGCGTTCGTGTTGGCCGGTGCCGACGATTTTGCGGGAGCGGCGCTCTTGTCGACCACGGTGTCATAAAACGCGCCGGCCTTATATCCGTTTGCTTTGAACATCTCGTCAAACGTGTATTTCACATCCGCTGACGTAAGATCCTTGCCGTTGTGAAATTTCACATTGTCCTGCAGCGTGAACGTAACAGTTTTGCCGTCCTCAGATAGTTTTATATCCTTTGCCAGTTCGCCGACGTAGTCGAATGAGTCGTTCTTTTTGACAAGCGTGTTAAATATGAGATTTCGGACGCGCTCTGCCGCCGAATCTGACGCCGTCGTCGTCAATGTGTCGAAAGTCGTAAAAACTTCCGGTGAAGCAATGGTTACGTAATTTTTGTCGACCGTTCGGCATGATAGTGCAAGACAAAAGAGGGAAATAAGAACTATTGAAAGTAAAAAACGCAAAACTGTTTATCCTCCGAGATGCTAATTTGACGAACCGCCGAGAGCGGCGATCCTTGAAGAGAGTGCGTCCAAGCGTGTCGAGTCAAAAGGAAGCGGTTCACTGATGTGTAATTTCACATGGGCGATCCTTTTCAGAGATTCGTCGATCCGTTCAATCGCGATGTCTCCGGACTTTACGGCATCGAGCACAGCGTTGAAACCTTCGTAGATCGAGTCAACGCCGGCGCAAATACATAGCATGTCCTCGCCCGCGCTCAGTGCGAGCCTGCATGCCTCGCTAATGCCGTAATTTTTCAGGATCGCCCCCATTTCCAGATCGTCCGTTAAGACCAGGCCGTTAAAGCCAAGTTTGGACCGAAGAAGCCCGCCGACAATGTTTCGACTCAATGAAGACGGTAAAAGTGTGCCATTTTGAGAGGTTTCCTGCAAGTCAAGTTGCGGATACGCCGCGTGAGCGACCATCACGGCGCTGATCGAGCCGACCATCAATAACTGTTTATACGGCGCAAGATCGATCCTGTTAAATTCATCGGCAGCAATACTGACCTGCGGCAATTCCTCATGCGAATCAACCTCAGACGCACCGAGACCGGGGAAATGCTTTACGCAGCCGATGACGCCGTTTTTCTGCAGCGTGGACAAAAAACCGCCCGCAAGTTCGACGACGTCGTCGGCCGAAGTGCCGAACGCGCGCGAGTGCAAACCGTTTGAGTAATGCGAACGTTCTCCAACAACCACGTCAACAACCGGGGCAAAATCCATATTAAAGCCGAGAATCCGGATCGCTTCGGAAATGATGCGAGCGAGTTCGGCCGCCTGTTCGGCGGATTTGATCGTGCTTGCCGCAGGCATCGGCGTCAAAATGCGCCGCAAGCGATCAACCAACCCGCCTTCCTGATCGAGACTCAGCAGCGGTTCGATCGGCAAGACCTCACGTATTCCATCAAGTAATTTACGCGTTTGTCGGGCCTCGCGGATATTTCTTGCGAACAGACAGACGCCGCCGGGCGAGATGTCTGCAAGTATTTTCTTGCTTTGGTCATCGAGTTCCGGACCAGGCAATCCGATAAAGAAAAGCTGTCCGACCTTTTGTTCGACAGGAAGTTCAAGTATTTGTTTAAGACTCATAATCGGTCTTTGATTTACCAACGCCTTCCGGCAATTAATTGTCTAATTAATAATTAAAATTAGATAGTAGAATCAGACATTTAGGCTGGACTTCTTAATGTAATAACTTAACTGTCGGACTACCGACATCTGATCCAACGCTTTAAACGATCTTATTTTTTACATTTTTCAAGATTTCGCGAGTCTCGTCAGCCGAGAGATTTTCAATGTCCAGTCCGCGAAGTTCGTCAATGGCGTTTTCGTTCGAGATCGCAAATAGGGAAAGCTGCGACGCGAGCTTTTTACCTGCGGCGTGGGCGAGTCCGGTCGGCTCGGAGTCTGCGAACACGGCCAATTCGTGGCTTTCGAGTTTTGAAAGCACCTCTTTTGCTCGATGAATAACCTTTTGGGGAAGTCCGGCAAGACCCGCAACGGCAATACCGTACGATTTTGACGATTTTCCTTTTTCGAGCTTGTGCAGAAAAACGACCTCGCCGCCTTCTTCGCTGACCGCGATGCGGTAATTCTTTGCACCGGGCAGATTTTCGGCAAGCTCGGTCAGCTCGTGATAATGCGTCGCAAACATCGTTTTAGCCGAGTGTTCGGGCGAATCGTGCAAATACTCTGCGACCGCCCACGCAATCGAAAGGCCGTCAAACGTCGAGGTTCCACGGCCGATCTCATCGAGCAGAACTAGGCTTCGCGGCGTCGCGTTGTGCAATATTGTGGCGGTTTCGGTCATCTCGACCATGAACGTGGAACGTCCCGATGCAAGATCATCCGAGGCTCCGACCCGCGTCCAGATCCGGTCAAGTATCGGGAGACGAGCCTGTGTCGCCGGCACAAACGAACCGATCTGGGCAAGTATCTGGATCAACGCAACCTGCCGCAGAATAGTCGATTTGCCGCCCATATTCGCGCCGGTGATGATCATTAACCGGTCCGTCGAGTTGTTCAGATAAATGTCGTTCGGGATGAACGATTCGCGCATGAAAGCCTCGACGATGGGGTGTCGGCCGTTTTTGATCTCTATCTCGTCGCCGTCATGCAGGGCAGGAGAGACGAAATTGCGTTTCGCGGCGGTTTCGGCAAAGGACGCGAGAGCATCCAGCGTTGCGAGAGCCCGTGCCGTCGATTGCAAAGGTTGAGTCTCGGTCCGGACCCGGCTGCGAATGTTGTCAAACAGGGCAGTTTCGAGTTCGATTATTTTTTCCTCGGCACCGAGCACCTTTTGTTCCCATTCCTTAAGCTGCGGAGTCGTAAAGCGCTCGGCGTTGGTCAGCGTTTGACGTCGCTCGTAATCGGCCGGCGCTCGGGCCACGTTTCCCTTGGAAATCTCGATATAATAACCGAAAACGTTGTTATACCGTATCTTGAGATTCTGGATGCCAGTCCGGGTCTTTTCCTGCTCTTCGAATGTGGCGATGACCTGTTTTGCATTGCGCGAGATCTCGCGAAGTTCGTCCAATTCGTCGTTAAACCCGCTGCGGATCGTACCCCCGTCGCTAATATTCAATGGCGGGTCGTCGGAGATCGCAGACCGGATCAAAGAACAAACTTCGGGAAGCTCAAAAATGTTTTCGGATAGAACCTGAATCAGCAGCGATTGCGCATCGCCCAGCGTTTCGTTGATTTTTGGTACCTGCGAGAGCGAGCGTTCCAGCGCTAACAGGTCGCGGGCTGAGGCGTTGCCGAGGTTCAGCCGTCCGACGAGACGCTCAAGATCCGAAACTTCCTTTAGAAGAAAACGCACCTTATCGCGCAGGATCGCGTCGGTCAGCTCCGTCACAGCGGACAGGCGGGTTTGAATTTCGCTGCGTTTTATCGAGGGCCGCAAAAGCCAAGATCTAAGGAGCCGGCCACCCATGCCGGTAATGGTCTCATCAATGACGCCGAGCAGCGTCCGCTTGCGGTTATCATCGCCGGCTGATTCTATAATTTCGAGATTTTTCAGCGTTATCGAATCGAGGATCATAAAATCGGTCGATTCGAAATATTCGATCTCAGAGATGTGTTCCGCCGCGGCACGCTGTGTTTCGTGCGCGTATTGCAGACAGGCTCCGGCGGCGCGGATCGCTTCGGTTTTTGCTTCCAACCCGTAACCCGTCACGTCTTTCGTCTTCAGCTGCGCGGTCAGTGCGGTTCGGCAGTTTCCAGTGTCAAACGCATAATCGTCACGCGGCGTCAGCGTTACCGAAAATGATGCCGGTCGCGATAAAACGTCGCCGTTTGTCGCGGCCATGTTTGGTAAAGCCGAATCTTTTGCTGTCCCGTAGGCCGCTTCGATCGGTCGCTGCATCGATCGCGGAAAAAGAATTTCCTTGGGGGCGACCGTTTCGACCGTTTCGAGGATCCTGCTCCACGCGGATGGGCCGCTCACCTGCGTAGCGGAAAAATTGCCGGTTGAAATGTCGAGAAAGGCTGCTCCGAACGTTTCGCCCGCGCCGCACAGCGAGGCGAGAAAGATCGAGTCCTTTGAATCCACAAGCTGTGGATCAACCGCTGTGCCGGGCGTTATCACCTTAACGACCTCGCGTTTTACGAGCTTGGTGCCTTTTGAAGGAGTCTCGGTTTGCTCGCAAATCGCCACGCGGTATCCCTTTTTTATGAGGCGCGAGATGTAATTCGCCGCGGCATGATAAGGAACGCCGCACATCGGAACGGGATTTTTCGAATCTTTCTGCCGGGCGGTCAGCACTATTTCGAGCTCGCGCGAGCCAACCACGGCATCCTCGTTAAAGAGCTCGTAAAAATCACCCAACCGAAAAAACAAAAGAGTTCCGGGATAGAGTTTTTTGATCTCCAGATACTGCCGAAGCATCGGCGTTAAGTTTTCCATAAGGGAAGTTTGTACAACAGCGAATGGGTAAAGTTTAGCGAAAATCGAAAACGATTTAAAACTTCGATTTCCAAATAGGCTGTCATTTGTTAAAATTTCTTTTTCTATAACGGGTTAGGGATTTGTCTGTGCCGTGGATTGGCGATAAACTTTTTTGAATGTACATTGAGCGTATATCGCGAGGTTTCCTGCCTGAAGTAAATCATTTAAGGAGCTTAATTGAGATGCGTACGGTTGTATTTTGTTGTTGCGTCAGCATCGCAGTTTTATCGGGTGCGGTCGCGTCTTTCGGCCAAACTGTACCTGCCGGTCTAAGTACTCCGGTCCAGTCAAAAACAGATGCGGGTTCGGTTTCTCAAACATCCGACAGCCGTTATCGCATCGGTTATCAGGACACGCTTGATATTCAGGTTTACCGGCATCCGGAATTAAGCCGACGCGTTACGGTCAATCCGAACGGAACGATCAATCTGTTCAGGTTGGACGACCCGATAATGGCGGTATGCAAAACGCAGCCTGAGCTCGCTTCGGACATCGCTGCCGCCTATCAAAAAGATTACCTGCGCAACCCTGAGGTAAACGTTGTCGCCGTCGAACAAAAATCACAGTCGGTCGCGGTTATAGGCGCGGTCGAAAAGCCCGGCAATTTTTATATCAACCGTCCGGTGCAACTGCTTGAGCTTCTTGCATTTGCGGGCGGTCCAAAGGCGGGCGAAGCAGGAACGCGGCTTCTTGTGGCGCGGACCGGGAGTTCCTCAAGCTGCAAGATAAACGATGGTGCAACCACGCCGGAGGGGGCAGATATAGCTTTGATGGATTTCAAGATCCGCGACGTCCAGGAGGGAAAGGAAACACTTTGGATGAAGCCGGGCGACGTCGTTTCGGTGCTTGATGCGGACCTCGTGTATGTTTACGGCAACGTGAACAAGCAGGGAGCGGTCAAGATTAAGGAACCTTTAACGCTGACACAGGCTTTGGTGCTTGCCGAAGGACTTAAGCCGGCAACAAAAAAGGACCAAATTCGCATTTTGAGGGCAAAGCCCGGAACGGACGAACGGGAAGAGAGGGTTTATGATCTAAAGCAGATCGACAAAGGCGGCGTTGCCGACCCGTATCTGCAGCCGAATGACATCGTTGCGGTATCCGAAGACAAGACAAAAAGCATAATTAACGGAATCGGGAGATCGCTCACCAACGGAATTTCGACCATATTTTACCGTGTTCCATAACACCAACTCATGAAAGAAAAACGGGAATTAATTCAAAGGCCCACAAACGGTGCTGCGGAGATCGACCACGAATTCGATAACGCCGTCGCATTCGGTTTGGGACGTTATCCCTCATATCAGGGACCGTACGCGAGCGAAGCGTTTGGCCTATTTGAGTACTGGCGTGCAGTTCGAAAAAGATTGTGGCTTGTCGCTGGCATCGCAGTATTGGTAACAACGTGGACTGCAATTTATATGGCCCGGAAGCCGAACGTTTATTCTGCCCGCGCGGTTATACAGGTCGATCTGGAACAAACCAATCCAGACCTTATAACTTCTGAAAGCAAACGTCCTCTGTCAAATCCAGACCCGTCATACTTCAACACACAGCTTCAGTTATTAAACAGCGACAGCCTGCTGCGCCGCGTGATAAAAGAACACAGTCTCGACACAAACAAAGAACTACAGAAGGCAAAGAACGAGTCATCGGCGTTACGGTCGCTGCTAAAAACTGTCGGTCTTGCCGGATCGGATCAGTCAAACACGAATTCGGCGACGACAAATGCGGCAAATGAAAATTCGCCTCTTGTTCCGGCCGAAGACATCGCCGAGGCGATTCGTCTGTCTCCTTATGTCAATCTCATAAAGAGAAATCTCAGCATTGAGCCGATCCGCGAATCGCGCGCGAGTGTTAAGGATACCCGCTTGATAGAAATATCGTACAGGGATACCGATCCGGAGTTTGCCTCGTTTGTTGCGAACAGCATCGCCCAAACCTTTTCCGATCAGAACCAGGAAAAGCGGAGCGGCACAAGCCGCAAAACCAACGACTTTCTCCAGGAGCGAATCGCCGATCTTCAGTCTGAGATCAAAAACGACGAACAGCAATTGGTCGACTTAAAGAAGAACGAAGGAATTTTGAAGACCGAAGGCGACCAGACGATCGTCATCGATCGCCTTTCCGGGCTTAACAAACAGCTGCTCGAAGCCGAGAACAACCGCAAGAATGCCGAAGCGGCTTATTTTGCGGTCAAGGATGCACCGGATAAAGCCCGGGCTCTGGCTGAAGACCAGGTTGGGCGATACATCACCGAGCGCGAGAATGACATTGTTTCGCTGCGCAATGATACGCAGAAAAAAGTTGCCGACCTGCGAGCGGCCAAAGCGAAGCTTCTTCAGGAGTACAAGGAATCTGCTCCTGAAATCAAAGAGATCGATACGCAGATAAAGAGCCTTGAAGATTCGCTTGCCAAGGCTGTTGATAAGAATGATAGCGATCTGCAGGATTATCGAAACCGCAGCACGGCAAATCTGGTCGAAAACCTGAGGACGCGCTACCAGCAGGCGAAAGATGCTGAAGACAAGATCCGGGCTGCGTTTGACGCACAATATAACGAGGCGCAAGGTCAAAATCAAGGTGCGGTAATGCTCAAGCTGCTCGAGCAAAAGATCGACACCAACAAGGGGTTTCTCGAAAATCTCATAAAGCAGCAAAGCTCGAACGACATCGCCGCTCGCGGGACCGACAATAATATCAGCGTTGCCGAGATTGCCGTACCTCCCGACGAGCCGGTTTCACCGCGTCGCGTTCTCAGCGTCGGATTGGCGTTGATATTGTCGACGATGTTCGGTGTCGGCCTCGCACTTTTCCTTGAGTATCTTGACGACACGGTACGTTCGACGGACGAGGTTGAAAATTACCTGCAGCTGCCGGCGCTTGCTGCGATCCCTATTATCGATTCGATGGCAAAACGGCGCCTGTTGCTCGTCGGGCCGGGAAATGAAGACGGGGACCATACGAAATCGGAACTACTGATACAGTCCGATCCGCGCTCGTCGCTTGCCGAAGCGTACCGCCAGCTTCGTACCTCGATATTGCTGTCCACCGCGGGGCGTGCGCCGAAAACATTGCTGGTAACGTCGAGCCTTCCGTCCGAAGGTAAAACGATAACGACGGCCAATACCGCGGTCAGCCTGGCGCAGACCGGAGCAAAGGTATTGATCGTCGACGCAGACATGCGCAGGCCGCGAATTCATACGGTTTTTGGTATGGAAAACGGATCGGGCCTGAGCTCGCTGCTTTCGAGTCCGGCAAAAGAAGAGGATGTGCTTGAGCTTATCAAATTCGATACTTCGTCGAATCTTTATGTGATGACATCAGGCCCGGTTCCGCCGAATCCTGCCGAGTTGATAGGCTCGGAGCAGATGACAAGTTTGCTCAAGATCTTACAGAACAACTTTACGCATGTCGTGATCGATTCGCCGCCGATCGCGTCGTTCACTGACGGTGTGCTTATCGCGTCAATGGTCGACGGGGTGATCTTGGTGGTACAAGCGGGCAGATGTTCGCGGCAAGTCCTAAAACGATCACGGCAGCTTCTGACCGATATCGGCGCAAGGATTTTCGGCGTGATCCTGAATCAGGCAAAGCTTGGAGCAAAGGAAAACCACTATTACTACGAGAGTTATTACCATGCAGATCATTACAACGGTAGCGCGGAAAAGAATGAAATCTAGGCGCTGGTAGATCAAAGATCTCCTTCTTTTATTCATCTCGTCATCAGCCGAACGGTTTATGAGCGCCAAAATCATTAGCGAGATCCAATCTAGCCAGAACGGCCGCGCGTCATATCTGATTCCGATCATCGTGATCTGGGGAATGACCGCGGCGGCCTTTGTCGGTGTAGTAACGGTCGAAACCGGACTTTCCGATCAGTTGCGAAGCTATTACCTTGTGCCTTGGGCGTTTCTGACCTGCGCCGTCGTTTTGAGTCCGTCGGCGTATCTGCTGTACAAAGGAAAATTTGACCCGTTTCATCCGCTCGTTTTTGCCGCTTGGTCGTATATCTTTCCGGCATTTGTTCTCGGTGCGCTATTTATATCATTCGGCTGGGTCAGTCCGTATTTCTTGGCATTTATCGATGACCCTCAGTACAATCTGCCGCTTTCTCTCATATACGTGATGATCGGATTTGCAGGTTTGACCGTAGGATATGCCTTGCCGGTCGGCGGATATGCAGCGAGAAAAATTGAAAAGATATTGCCGTCCTGGGACTGGAAACTTTCCGAAGTACCGGTTTCCGGAATGCTACTGCTATTCGCCGGGATGGCCATTAGCATCCTCGGATTCGTTCAGGGAATTATCGGTTATCAGCGGATCGTGGAGATCGGCGTGTTCGACGGCCTGATATTTTCGCTGCTTGTAATGGCGACCGAGGGCAACACGCTTATCTGGCTTTCGTTCTTTGGATCGAAGAAAAGAACAATAGCCGTTTGGATCGCAGTCTTTATTTCGATTATTTCGGTTCCTATCCGCATGGCCCTTTATGGAAGCCGCAGCAGCCTTCTGTTAAGTCTTTTTCCGATTGCCATGGCATTTCGCTATTCGGGACGCCGCCTCAAAATGTGGCATGCGCCGGTTTTCGCCGTTCTATTGGCGATCGCGATAGCGATCGGGATGATATACGGTACGACGTTTCGCAATCTTAAAACCTACGAAGCGAATTCTACACCGGAAGACTATCTCAATACCGTCGGTATAACTTTGGATTATCTGTCGCGGGAGAATTTCGACGCACTTTTCAGCAACGGAACCGAATATCTCTTGGGACGTGTGGAAAATCTTAGTTCGCTCGGCGTCGTCGTCGCAAACTATGAGAAGCTTGCTCCGTATGAAGCAGCTTACGGCCTGGAAAACAATATCCTGAATGATGCATGGACGGCCTTCATACCGCGGTTTCTCTGGCCCGAAAAACCGGTCGTTGCCGACACCTCGGCTTATAGTGAATTGTACTTTAATTATGGTGAAAACTCGTTTGCGATAACTCCTTTCGGTGACCTTCTAAGAAATTTTGGCCCAATAGGTATCCCACTAGGTATGGCCTTGCTGGGGATTTACCTCCGGGTTATATACTCAAGCCTGATCGCAACCGACTCACCTGCTATTTGGAAAAAAGTGGTATTTGTACCACTCTTGACAAATATTTCGTACGAGGGGTTCTATTCGGCGATTTTCCCGTCGATCATCAGGTCCGGCTTTGTTCTGCTCGCAAGTCTTGTTGCCGTTAATTTAATAATCAAAGCCTCACGGTCGCTGCGGGCACCGAGATCTATTTGAAAATTGCCACGATAAACGGCGTCTCTCGCACCTGAAATTATTGTTCTGCAACGCTCCGTCTGCCATCGCGGCGGTTTCCCGATCCAGCACTTGTCTGCTTTACCGGGATATCTGCTTGTGGTGTAATATTTCCTTTGGGCACGGCAGATTTTGTTCACTCTTGGATGGAAATGGCTAAGACTGTTTTTACGAATGGATGTTTCGACTTGATTCATCCGGGACACGTTGATCTTCTTGACCGCGCCCGGAACCTTGGTGACCGTCTTGTGGTTGGAATCAATAGTGACAGCTCTGTGCGGGCCATAAAAGGATCGGAACGGCCCGTTCAATCGCAGGATGACAGGAGAGCGGTTCTTTTGGGCCTGAAATCGGTTGACGACGTCATAATATTCGACGAATTGACACCGGAGCGTTTGATAAAGGAACTAAAACCGGATGTTTTGGTCAAGGGCGGTGACTGGAAGGAATCTGAGATCATAGGCGCCGATTTTGTTAAGGCCCACAACGGAAAGGTCTTTTCGCTGCCGTTAAAAGACGGATTCTCATCGAGCAGGATCATTGAAAAATTAAAAACCGTCGAACCTGAAGCTTCCGAAAAAAACGGGACGATTATCCAAAAATCCTTGGCGGAGCATCTTGCCGTGTTCGAGAGGGTTGTTGCAGGGCAGTGCGGCGCTATTGGATCATGCGCGGAGCTGATAATCGAGACTCTCAGGAACGGTAACAAGATATTATTGTGTGGTAATGGCGGAAGCGCCGCCGACGCTCAACACATCGCTGCCGAATTTGTCGGCCGCTACGAAACCGAACGACGAGCCTTTCCGGCTATCGCGTTGACCACCGACACGTCCGCGCTCACGGCGCTTGCAAACGATTACGATTTCGAAAAAATATTTGCCAGACAGGTCGAAGCTCTTGCCGTCGGGGGCGATTGTCTTATTGCGATCAGTACCAGCGGGAATTCCCCGAATGTGATCGCTGCCGTCATGGCGGCTAGAAGAGCGGGATGCACGGTTATCGGGCTGACCGGAGCACGCGGGAAAAAACTAGCGTCCCTGTGCGACGCATGCGTTTTGGTTCCGTCAGATAGAACGGCCCGAATCCAGGAAGCTCATATTGCGATAGCCCATATCTGGTGCGAAAGCGTTGATATCGAGTTCGCCTCATAGGTAGCCAGTTTTCTGTTGATGATCGATTCGAATCTCTTCAAAAGTTTCCGACGCACAAGCATTCTTGTTCTCGGCGATGTAATGCTTGACCGCTACTGGTGGGGTGAGGTCACGCGTATTTCACCTGAGGCACCGGTGCCGGTTGTACGGCTCAAGCGAACCAGCACCGCGGCGGGCGGCGCGGCAAACGTTGCGGCAAATATTTCCGGTCTCGGCGCAAGTCCGGTACTGGTAGGCGCGGTCGGAAACGATAGCGAAGGCGAAGCAGTGCGATCCATACTTTCACGATCGGGCGTGTCGCCGGAACACCTTGTCACACTTGCCGACAGGCCGACAACCGTGAAGACGCGAGTGATCGCCCACAGCCAGCAGGTTGTTCGTGTCGATCATGAGCACCACGAACTCTTAGATCCCGACGCGGAAGCGGAATTGATTGACTCGGTAATTAAGCTGATACCCAGGTGCGACGCCGTTGTTCTTTCCGACTATGCGAAGGGGCTCCTTTCTGAATCGGTGATCGAATCCGTCATTCGTGCAGCAAACGAAAACGGAAAAAGCATCCTCGTTGATCCAAAGGGAAAAGATTTTGGGAAATATGACCATGCAACGCTGTTAACCCCAAATCTCGGTGAGGCAAAAGAGGCCTGCAAACTCGATGGCCAAGGCAACCTCGCGCACAAGGCAGCTGAATTACTATTGTCGGCGCATGCCTTCGGTTCCGTTCTGATCACTCAGGGCGACGCCGGGATGACGCTTTTCCAACGAGATTCCGATCCGCTCCATTTTCCGGCGATCGCCAAACAGGTCTATGACGTTACGGGTGCGGGCGACACGGTGATTGCAACGCTTGCGACGGCGCTTGGTGCCGGCGGCGATCTTGCGACGGCGTGCCGTCTGGCGAATCTGGCAGCAAGTATGGTCGTTGAACAGGTGGGGACGACGCCGATTCGAATCGAGGATCTCGAACGGGAATCGCAAGGCGGCTAATCTGGTTTGTTTGCGGTGAATTTCAAGAAGATCTTAATTTTTCGTATTGGGCATTTGGGCGACACGGTCGTCGCGCTCCCGGCATTTTGGCGGATAAGGCAAGCGTTTCCGGAAGCCGAGTTGACGCTGCTGACAAATCAGGACACGAAGAACAAAAGCTACGTTTCGCCGCGCGATGTACTGCCGGAAAAGGGCCTCGTCGATTTATGGATGTCATACCCTAACAATGTCACCGCAGTAAAAGCTCTTGCTCTTGCGGCAGCCGTTCGACGAAGGCAGTTCGATGCAGCCATCTATTTGATGCCGAGCGGAAGAACGCAACGGCAATTGCTCCGCGACCGATTATTTTTCCGGCTGGCGGGAATTCAAAGGATACTTGGGTTTGAGTACTTTGAAAGGAACTCTCAGCGCGAAGCAGGGAACGAGCTGAACGGGCGCATAACAGAACGCGAATTTTTATTAGAGTCACTCTCCTTTATTCAGAATTCGTCGAACGATGTAGATTCCAAGATGGACCTTCTGTTGACCAGCAGTGAAATCAGCAAGGCCGAGAAATTGTTTGAAAACAAAGCAGGAACGCCCGATTTGGAGAGCGGCTTCCTTCTGGCTGTTGCTCCGGGCGGAAAGCGATCTTCGCGAATTTGGGAGGAAAGGCGATTTGCAGAGGTTGTTGAACGCCTGGTTGAAAATAAAGGCGTGTTTCCGATCATATTTGGCGGGCCGGAAGACAGGAAGAGGGGCGATCGCCTGATCGGACACTGGCAAACGGGTCTCAATGCCGCAGGGTGCCTTACGGTTCGCGAATCGGCCGCGCTGCTGCAAAAATGTACTCTTTATTTGGGGAATGATACCGGCACGATGCATCTTGCGTCGGCCGTCGGCGTTCCGTGTGTAGCCATTTTTTCGGCCGCGGACCGCGCCGGACAATGGGAACCGTTTGGCAAAAATAACCGGATACTTCGGAAACGGGTCGATTGCGAAGGCTGTGGCCTCGACGTATGTTGCTATCAAAATATGTGTCTCGACCTGATCACTGCCGACGAGGTTTATGCAGAATGCGCAAGCCTGCTCGAGAACAGTGAAATCGAAGAGAAACGGGAAGTCGAATACAAGATAGCAACCTAAATTGCGCGAAAACAAATTGCTGCGATGGTTAAAGCATTAGTTCTAGGCGGAAACGGAATGCTCGGTCACAAGCTCGTTCAGCGGCTTGCTTCCGTTTTCGACGTGTACACGACATTGAAAGGTGATCGCGACAAGTACTCGCGCCTCGAGATCATCAGTCCTGAAAGAGTGTTTGAAAATCTCAATCTCAAGGATGTTGATGCGTTGACCGAGATCATTGAAAACGTGTCTCCCGATGTCGTAATAAACGCGGCTGGCGTTGTAAAACAGCGGGACAGTGTGAATGACAGTTTCGAGCCGTTGCTGATAAATGCGGTTTTCCCGCGGAATTTGGCCATGTTAGCTGAACGCTTTGGGTTTCGAGCTATCCTTTTTAGCACCGACTGTGTTTTTGACGGTAAGAAAGGTAACTATTCCGAATCGGATTCGCCGACTGCCGGGGACCTTTACGGCGTGAGCAAGTATCTCGGCGAAGTGCGATCAAAAAACTGCCTCATAATACGAACGTCAATGATCGGTCGCGAGATCAGTACGTCCCAGGGGCTCGTTGAGTGGTTTCTTGGACACGCAGGCGGCGAGGTGGCTGGATTTACGAACGCGATCTTCTCCGGCTTTCCAACCGTTGTTCTAGCCGATATAATTGCTGGTTTGATCCTCGATCATCCGAATTTGAATGGTTTGTATCACATTTCCAGCGACCCGATAAGCAAGTTTGAGCTTTTGCAGCTAATAAATGCGGCTTTCGATGCAAGGATCAAAATACAACCGTGCGATGAGCCGAGAATCGATCGCAGCCTTAATTCGGACAAATTTAGGAGCGAAACGGACTTTCACCCTGAAGCCTGGCCTGCGATGATCGAGCGAATGGCGCTTGATCCGACGCATTATGACGAATGGAGAAAATGAGTATTCTTGAAGGAAAAAGGGTTTTGGTAACCGGCGGTACCGGTTCGCTTGGCCAGACGCTTGTCCGGCGCATCCTGACCGGCGAGATCGGACGTCCGGCGCACGTCACGGTTTTTTCGCGCGACGAGGCAAAACAGCACTATATGCGGCTCGAATTTATGCATCGCGTTGCCGCAACGGACGATGTCATATATGAAAATTCCCGAGACCTGTTGAGTTTTCGTATCGGAGATGTCCGTGATTATTCCACACTATTGGCTGCTCTTCGCGAGGCAGACGTTGTATTCCACGCTGCCGCGCTTAAACAGGTGCCATCGTGCGAATATTTTCCTTTTGAAGCAGTTAAGACGAATATCCACGGAGCGGAAAATCTGGTTCGCGCGATCCGTGAAAACGATTTGTCGATCGAGGCCGTGGTCGGCATTTCTTCGGACAAGGCGTGCAAACCAATAAACGTAATGGGAATGACAAAGGCGATCCAGGAACGCATCCTGATCGAAGCAAATCGCGCTTGTCCAAGAACCCGCTTTATGTGCGTTCGCTATGGCAACGTGATAGCCTCACGCGGTTCTATCGTTCCGCTTTTTGTCGAACAGATAGAAAAAAATCAGCCGATCACCATTACGCTGCCTGAAATGACACGTTTTCTGCTCACGCTCGACAAGGCCGCCGATACTGTCTTTGCCGCTTTGGTGTCCGGCCGCGCCGGTGACACCTATGTACCAAAGGTTCCGTCGGCAAACATTACGGACGTTGCAAAAGCCCTGTTGAAAGGCAAAGATCTGCCGATAATTTATACCGGAATACGGCCGGGCGAAAAGGTTGATGAGATAATGGTGTCCGAAGAGGAGTGCTTCCGGACCCGTTCCGATGGCGACTACTACGTTATTGTACCCGTCCTGCCGGAGCTGCGAGGGGGTAGTGAATTCGTTCCCGCTCTTAGGTCTGAATACTCGTCAAAGCACGATAATATTTCGGTCGAGGAATTGCAAAATCTGCTTGGCACGGCCAACGACGAGATCAAGCGCTTCTTGACCGCAAACAGCTGAGCCAAAAATTATGAAGATAATGACGATCTTTGGCACGCGGCCTGAAATTATCAGGTTGAGCCTGATCATCAAGACACTTGACCGGTTTTCCGACCATATAGCGGTTCATACCGGACAAAATTTTCATACGGGTCTCAGCGATATCTTTTTCGATCAGCTGGACGTTCGTCAACCCGATGTCTGCCTCAATATCAGATCCAGCAGCTTTGCGGAGCAAGCGGGACAGATATTGTCGTTGGTGGATAGAGAGCTGGAAAACCGTAGGCCGGATAAGGTATTGATACTTGGCGATACGAACAGTGCTCTCTCCGCAATTGTGGCGACGCGTCGCGGCATTCCGGTCTATCACATGGAAGCCGGAAACAGGTGTTACGATGACCGCGTCCCAGAGGAGGTTAACCGGCGGCTGATCGACCACGCAAGCACGTTCCTGATGCCGTACACGCACGGTAGCAAGGAAAAGCTGGTTCGCGAGGGGATTGAACCGGAGCGCATTTTTGTAACCGGAAATCCGATCTATGAGGTTCTGAAGCACTACGAAGACCAGATAGATTCGTGTAAGGCCGTCGAAAGTCACGATCTAGAGGCAAACGGTTATTTTCTCGTTACGCTTCATCGGGCCGAGAATGTTGATTTGCCTGATCGGCTCGCTCAAATTTTCGAAGGTCTCAGTAAGATCGCCGAAAAATATGAGAAGCCTGTCGTGATAAGCATGCATCCACGTACGGCCGAGAAACTTGAAATATTCGGCCTAAACCTGCCGAAAGACAAGTTTATGATCCTTGAACCTCTGGGCTTTTTTGATTTTGTAAATTTGCAGAAAAATGCTTTTGCCGTTTTGAGTGACAGCGGCACTGTTCAGGAGGAGTGCAGCATTTTCGGTATTCCGAACGTAACGCTTCGCGATGTAACTGAGCGGCCCGAGACGATAGAGTGCGGCAGCAACATTATTTCCGGCTCAGACCCCGAATCGGTCGTTCGATGCGTTGATCTCGCGACCGCAGAAAAACCGGCGTGGACAGCCCCTGCCGAGTACACCGTTGCGAACGTTTCCCAAACAGTAAGCAGAATCGTTTTGGGAAACCTCAGCGTCCGAAAACATATCTCATAGTTTTAAGTCCAGATGCAAAATAGTACGGTTTCGAAAA
>DATJGV010000238.1:0-3260 GCA_035494575.1 Pyrinomonadaceae bacterium
ATCTCCAATCGTTCCAAACGCTCGCGTTCTTCCTGTTCGTCGCGGGTCACGATCTCAAGGTTAAAGAGCGCCTTTGTCGTGTTCGTGTCGATGCGGTCGAGCATATCCTGAAACATATCGAACGACTGTTTTTTGTATTCGACAAGCGGGTCTTTCTGACCGTATCCGACGAGACCGATACCCTGTTTCACGTGGTCGATCGAGAGCAGGTGGTCCTTCCACTGAGAATCGATGATGTTGAGCATTATGTATCGCTCGTAAGCCCGCAAGCTTTCGCCGCCGGCCAGTTTTTCTTTTTCCGCGTAGTTTTCCGACGCCTTTTTCCAGATCGCTTCTTCGATCTCGTTCGGTCCCATGTGTTTGAAATCGACGCCCGCATCCTTTGCCGGATCGACGGCATAAATGCTTTCGATCTCGGCAGCGTATGTGTCGATGTCCCACTCGTCCGGTGAAATTTCCGAGCTTAGAAAGCTGTGCGTCAGGTCGCCCAGCAGGTCTTTTGCAACTCCGGTTTCGCCGAGCAGGTATTCGCGATGTTCGGGTTCGAACATCAACTGCCGACGGAGGCCGTAAATGGTTTCGCGTTGGCGGTTCATCACGTCGTCGTATTTCAGAACGTGTTTACGAGTTTCAAAGTTACGAGCCTCGACCGCTTTTTGCGCACGCTCGATCTGTTTGGAGACGGTTCGTGATTCGATCGCGACGCCTTTTTCCATGCCGAGCCATTCCATCATCGAGCGGACCTTGTCGCCTGCGAAGATCCGCATCAGGTCGTCTTCCAGCGAGAGAACGAACCGCGACGAACCCGGGTCACCTTGTCGTCCCGCACGTCCGCGAAGCTGGTTATCGATACGGCGCGATTCGTGCCGCTCGGTGCCGAGAATATGTAAACCGCCAGCCTCGAGCACCTTTTTCGCTTCTTCGGCAACGACGGCTTTTGCTTTGGCAAGCTGCTCTTCGAATTGTTCCGGCGTGGCATCATCCGGATTTATCTCCATCCGTTTGAGATAATCGTTTGCGAGAAATTCCGGGTTGCCGCCGAGCAAAATATCGGTACCGCGGCCGGCCATGTTTGTCGCGATCGTAACGGCGCCTTTGCGCCCGGCCTGAGCGATGATCTCGGCTTCGCGTTCGTGGTATTTGGCGTTTAGAACGTTGTGCGGCACGCCGATGGCTTTGAGTTTATTCGCGATCAGTTCCGAATTCTCGACCGACACCGTGCCCACCAGTACGGGCTGGCCGTTAGCGTGCAGGTCCTTGATCTCATCGATCACCGCATCCCATTTTTCTTCGAGCGTGCGGTAGATCATGTCCGAATTGTCCTTACGGATCATCGAACGGTTTGTCGGTATCACGACAACGTCGATGTTGTACGTCTCGCCAAACTCCTCTGCCTCAGTCTCAGCCGTACCGGTCATTCCCGAAAGCTTTTCGTACATTCGGAAATAATTTTGCAGCGTGATGGTCGCCAGGGTCTGGTTTTCGCGTTCGATCTTGACGCCTTCTTTCGCCTCGACGGCTTGGTGCAGTCCGTCCGACCAACGCCGACCCTGCATCAGACGTCCGGTAAAATCGTCAACGATGATGACCTCGCCATCTTGCACGACGTACTGGTGATCGAGTTTGTAGAGCGTGTGTGCCTTCAGCGCCTGCTCGACGCAGTGCAGCATTTCCATGTTGCCTGGGTCGTACAGGTTTGAAACGCCAAGCAGCCTTTCGGCTTTCGAAACACCCTGTTCGGTCAGGACCGCCGAATGATTTTTTTCATCGAGAAGGTAATCGCCAGTGGTGACCTTGGTTTCTTCGTCCTTGTTTCCTTTTTCGAGCTGTGGAATGATCTGGTTCGCTGTGTAATATTTGTCGGTCGCCTCGTCCGAAGCACCTGAAATAATGAGCGGCGTTCTAGCTTCGTCGATGAGGATCGAATCGACCTCGTCAACGATCGCGAAATAATGATCGGGCTGGACGAGTGATTCGACATCGAACTTCATATTGTCGCGCAGGTAATCAAAGCCGAACTCGTTGTTCGTTCCGTACGTGATCGAGCAGGCGTAGGCGTCTTTGCGCTCGACGTCATCCATATCGTTCTGGATACAGCCGACCGTAAGGCCAAGGAACTGGTGAATTTTGCCCATCCACTCGGCGTCACGCGAAGCTAGGTAATCGTTCACCGTAACGACGTGCACGCCGCGTCCCGTCAGGCCATTGAGATACGACGGCAGCGTGGCGACCAGCGTTTTACCTTCACCGGTTCGCATCTCGGCGATGCGGCCCTGATGCAGCGCGATGCCGCCGATCAACTGCACGTCAAAATGTCGCATTCCGAGCACGCGTTTCGACGCTTCGCGGACGGTCGCAAATGCCTCGGGCAAAAGCTTATGCAAGATGTCCTGCTCGGCCTTGCGGCGTTCGACCTTGTCGTCGATGCCCTCGAGCGCTCGAGCGATCTGTTCTTTAAATTTCGGCGTCTGCGCCTTCAGCTCGTCGTCCGATAGCTTTTCGATCGACGCTTCGAGACTGTTGATATCATCCACGAGCGGCCTGATCTTTTTCAAAAAGATGCCGCTGCTCGTTCCAAATAGTTTCTTTACAAATTTATCTGCAAAACTGTTAACAGCCATGTTTTCCTCGTGGTAAGAGTTACGCGCCTACGCGTAAATTCAAGCAAAGCAATCAATCAGATTGCATCATCGCGTCTAAAGACGCAACTCTTACAGCAAAATACCTTAAATTATGGCGAGTTGGAAAATGAAAGAATTGAAATATCGATTCGCTCGCCGCTACTGTGCGTTATCAGCGAGTAGCGATTCGAGTGAGCCGCGGGGAAGTCTGGTAACAACGAAAACCTGGTCGTTCTCGGATCGAAACGTGGTATTTTCGATTATTCTGTTTCTGATCGTGGATGCGTCATTTAGCCTGAACGATTTGAATGTTTGTCCAAGCGGTCCGAGCATCAAGGACGCCGACTGTGGTGAACTTTTTTTCACCGCAACTTCAAGCGAAAAGCCAGAACCGTTCAGTTTGAAGTCGAAGCGGGAATCGGCTGATTCCTTGCCCTGAAATTTTGCGCTCGGTACGCAATCGAAAAGCGAGTAGCCGTAATAAAGCCGCTTGCTGAACCGTCCGAGCGCCGGGTTTAACGCAACGTTGCGATTTTCAAATTTTTCCGCAGTATAACTGCCGACACTGTTCCCCGCTGTGCATGGCAGCGAAGAACCCTGTGCGACCTCAAAGGCATCAAGATTTAGATCGAATCTGCC
>DATJGV010000239.1:0-14676 GCA_035494575.1 Pyrinomonadaceae bacterium
TAGAAAAGGCGTGCTGTTCAAACTCATGTTCGAGACCTGCACGCCTTTGTTCCGCTGTTTCCAATGATCGCTTTAATCTGCGGATGTTTGTGTCTGTTTTTTGTAATTCTATTAACTTCTCAAGTTCTGCTTTCACTTATCAAAAAATCTCCTATCTTAAAACAACTGCGAATTTTTTATTTTATCGCAGATCGTCCACAAATGAAAACTGCCGCGGATGAGAGGCGGTTTTCTTAGCGTCTTTGCGGGAAATAACCGGCCGCAAAGACGCTAAGAGTAACCGAATCAATATCCGGTAAAAATCGCGAAATGCCGCCTGAGATCGGCCGAGCCGAAAACGTCCGCGGTTCCCTTTTTTTCGGCCTCGTACCATTCCGGCAGGTCCGTTCCGCGAACGAGCATGAGATCGCGGTCTTCGCGCGGCATTCCGAAATGCGTTATACGCGCCTGGGCGAGTGCTCCGCCGCGCATAAAACCATCAGACGGCGTTCGCGTCCAACCCGCCTCAAGCGTCAGACATCTCACGCCTTGGCGTATCCGAAGCAGCGAACCGGCCATATTTGCGCCGCGGAACGCGAAATTGTGCGGCTCGACGCGTTCGACCGAAAACCGTACGAATTCGGGATCGGCTTCGGCAACTATCTCGATCATGGAGTCGAAGAGCCACGCAACGCTCCGGCGTCGGATGGCGTCGTTCGTCGCCTTGAGCCTGAGATATTCGGCCACGTCGCCGTGTCCGGCGGCCTCGGAACCGGCGATCGCCGCTTCGAGCATTTGCGACCATATCTCGTCAAGCTCGTTCATGAGACGAGAATAGAACCGGGACGCGATAAATGCAATTTGTGCTAGTATCTTGTTTATATATGCGAACGATACGTGCGTCAGCGTGCGTGTAAATTTCTCCGAAACGGCCGGTTCGGCTGTTTAGGAACTTATCCTCGGATCTTGACAATGAAGCACTTTTTACTTGTATTAATTTTGCTATTTGCTGCGGCGTCAGTGTTTCCTCAAAAACCGGTTGCGGTCAAAAAACCTGCCGCCCGCAAACCTGTCGCCAAGAAACCTGTCGTAACCGATAAAGAGGCGTTCAAAAAAGCCGGTGCGCTTACCGATCCGGCGGAAAAGATCGACGCGTTAAAGAAGTTCCTTACGGATTTTCCCGATTCAACACAAAAAACCGAAGCGCAGGAGCTGCTCGCGGCAACGCGGGTCTCGCTTGCGGACGAAAAGCTCCAGGCCGGAGATATTGACGGCGCGGCGGCCATCTATAAGGCAGCCGTTGATGAGGCTCCGTCACCCGTGCCTGACAAGCTGTTTACGGAATCGTTTGCAAAGATACCTGCTGCCCTGTTTTGGCAGGGAAAACGAACGGAAGCTCTCGACATTGCAAGATCGCTGAGTGCAATTGCCGAGAGCAGCGCTGCAAATCTGCTTGCTCTTGCGGATTTTTATCTCGGCATCGAGAGCGGCGCCGACGCCCAGGCGCTTGCGGAAAAAGCCGTTGCTCTGGACGCAAATTCAGCTAAAGCCTATTCGACGCTGGGCGCGGCCAACCGGATGGATTTCCGCATTGAGGATTCTGTGACGGCCTACGCGAAAGCTCTCGAACTTGACCCGTCATCGGACCCCACGCGACGAAGCCTGGCGGATATGAAACGGGCGCTGGGGAAACCGGACGAGGCTGAAACGCTCTATCGAGAGATACTGGCAAAAGATGCCGCAAATATACCTGCGCAAACCGGGCTGGTGCTTTCGCTTTTTGACGAAGGAAAAACGGCGGACGCCGAGAGCGAGATGGCCAAATCGCTCGAGCAGAACCCCAACAACATGATCCTGCTTGCCGGTGCGGCGTATTGGTACGCTGCGCACGGGAACGGCGACAAGGCGATCGAACTTGCGGGAAAGGCGGTCGAGACCGAACCGCGCTACATCTGGTCGCATATCGCACTTGCCCGCGGTTACATGGCGAAAAAACAGCCGGCCGAGGCGGAACGCGTGCTGATGAAGGCACGTCAGTATGGCAACTTCCCCACGCTCGAATACGAGCTGGCATCGGCCCGCCGAATGTCCGGGTTTTACCGCGAAGCCGCCGAGGACCTGAGAAAAAGCTTTTCGGTAAAGGACGGCATGGTCGTCACAAATCTCGGCGGCCGCGTTCCGGCGGAAAACAAGAGTTTTACGGATCTGCTGGCAGCGGAGCGAAGCGCAAGCATATTCGAACCGACCGCCGCCGATGACGCCCACAACGCCGACACGCTCAAAGCTTTACTCGAGCTTGATCAAACGCTGAGGAGCGATGCTCCCGACGAGAATGCGGTCGCAAAAGCCGCTGACGCGTTCGTGGCCGGCGACGACACAATGACGCTTTACCGGCGTCTGTATGCCGCGTCAGCGCTGCTTGCGAAAAAGGTCGCGCTCGGGAAAGTCGTGGATATCACAAACGCAACTATCGGCACCGCCGATACCGGCTTTGACGCAGCCGATCCGGGCGCGGCGGTGATGGCAAGCGAGCTTTACGATAGCCGGACAAGCGCGTTTGCCAGAGGCGAGTACATAATCGTTCCGAACGTTCCGCATCAGACGTTGTCGGCTATTCTTCGCGGCAGGATCGAGGAACTGGCCGGTTGGGCTTTGTATTACCAAAACCAGCCCGCTGAGGCGACAGTCCGACTGAAACGAGCCGTAAGCGTTCTGCCGGAAAACAGCGCGTGGTGGCGCTCCAGCATGTGGCGGTTGGGTGCGGCGCTGCAGGCTGACGGAAAGGAAAGCGAAGCTCTCGATTCGTACATAAAAAGCTATAAAGGCGATAAACCCGACGAGTTAAAATATTCGGTCGTCGAGGCGCTCTACAAAAAGGTCAACGGCAGCGACGACGGACTTGAGAAAAAGATCGGGCAAACGCACATGTTCAATCAGGAAACGGCATCGGCCCAGAACCAGCCGGCGCAGCCGGAACCGACTCCTGTCGCCACGCCCGAAGCAACGCCGGTTAGCGAACCGGCCACGCAGCAGATACCGCGAAATGTGCCGATGAAGATCGAGCCGAAGACGGCACCGGAAACAGTGTCCGCAGTTCCGACGGAATCGCCGCAAACCGATCTGGCGGTTGCAAAGATCACCGATAATATCGCGCCGCCGGCAACCACAGTGCCGGAACCGACTCCCGAAGCATCCCCAACAGTTTCACCTGAGCCAACGCTGACAACTTCGCCTGAGACGGAAACAACAGCAGCGGCAAAAGTGACTGACACACCCGCGCCACCGCAGTCTGAACCCTCACCGGAGCCGACGGCTGCTGCTACGTCTCAGCCGGATGCGACGCTCGCCAAGACCACTGAAACTGCGGTTCCGCCGCAAATTGAATCGACGCCTGCGGCAACACCGCAACCCACGCCTGAGGCAACACCGGATCCAGGCATTATGAAAAGTGTTTCGCCCGAAAATGAGACAAAGGTGCCGGAAAAACCTGCGGACGCCGGAACAAAGCCGACAGATCAAGCCTCGCAGGATAAGAAAACAGAAACCAATGACACGACGGCTCAACCCGCTGTGACGGCGACGCCGACACCGCCGCCCGTTGCGACAGACACGCCCGAAACAAAACCGGATGTCACGACAGAACAGCCAAGGGCAGCGGCCAATGAAAAGCCCGCGGGACAGGAGCCTCAGCCGACCGAAACCTCAGCACAGAAAGCCGAAAACACCGACCAAACTGCCGTAAAAAAGTCTGAGCCCCCGCCAACCGAAACGGCAAAGAACGAACCATCCAATGATCCGACGAACCAAAAATCGGGCAGCCAATCTGCCGCCGCAGAAAAAAGGTCTGACACCTCGACATCTTTGAGATCGATCTTTGATCCGGTGATCATTAACGTTCCAAAATCAAACCCCGTAAAACTCGCGTCCCAAACGAAATCAACGCCGGACACTGTTAAACGAGATGGCGCACCGGCGGCTTTGAACGAATCGAAAAAAACACCCGAGAACTCAAAACCGCATCCAACCTCCGGCGAGACGCGGCCGCGGGTCGTCGAAGAAAAAACATCGGCCGAGACTCCACAGAAATGTTCTATAGGCCTTAGCCGCGACGCGGTTTCGATCGTTAACGCCGCAGGGAGCGTGGGTATTCTGGTAAGCCTCGAAGGCGAAGGAAATCTGAAGGCCCTGACGACCGCATCGAGCAGCCCCAACGACGTGGAAGTTATACTCGAACCCGAGATCGCAGGCGCCGCGGACAAGGCGTTTTATTTGATCAATTCGATCAGCTCAAAAAAGGGAATTTATCAGGTCACGTTTGAATTGCCGTGCGGGCAAAAAACTTTGACCGTTACCGTTTATTAAGCCGCAAGCCGGTCACGCTGTTCTCGTACAAGCTCGGAGCTTTTGTGGTCGCGATGAATACTCACCGTGGCGATCGCGACAAGCATTAGAAAAACAAAAGCATTTGACGGCGTCCGAAGCGGAAAATCGAAAAAGCTGTGGATCAGTATTCCAAAACAGCCTGCAAGCGCACCTAAAGCCGCGTTTTTGCTAAATCCGTCCTTGGCGTTTCCGATCCTTTCGAGGCTCTCCTTAAACAGCAGATATACAAACGACGCAACGCAGATAAAACCGAGAATACCGGCGTCGGCAAGTGTCTGTAAATAATCGTTGTGCGCCTGCTCGACGCGGAACAATCCGCTTTGCGAATCAAATTGCGTATAGGCCGCTCCGAACGCTTCGAGGCCGGCTCCGATGATCGGGTGAGCAAGGAAGATCTGCAGTGCGACCGCCCAGAAATGACTTCGGCCGCTGGTTACATCGGCCTGGCCGGTCAACCCGATACCGCGCAGCAAAGACTGATCACCGCCCAGGAACAGCACGCCGCCAAATATCAACAGAACAAGCCCAACGGAGGCCGCCGACAAAACCAGCAGGCGTTTAAAGTCCGTTCGTTTTTCAGATCCATCGCGCCTCCGGCCGCGTCTTTCCGGCAAGAAGTTAGCAGCCGCCAAGAACATGATGACGCCCGCGAAGCTGATCATTCCCCCGCGCGAGCTTGTCAGCGCAAGAGCAATTCCCATCAGCAGAGCCGCGATCATCAGTAAAAATTTATGCTCGCGGCTCGTGTCCCGTCCGAACAAAAGTCCGAGCGTCAAGCCGCCGGTCATCTCCATAAGCGCCGCGAAATGGTGCTGGTTGCCGAACGGACCGAATGTCAGCGACTGAGGCGAATTGCGGATTCCGTAAATGCTGTCCGGGTCGGCAAGCCGCTGCAGGATGCCAAAAAACGCCAGGGCCGCACCAAAAATTATGATCGTCAGTACGACCTTTTGGAGGCGTTTGCGGCTGTCGATAAAGGTAAGAGCGGCCGCAAAAAAAACAAAACAGATGATCAGCCGGATAAGAAATAATCGCGTCGAATAAGGATCGAGCGACAGGGTTGCGGCGGCCGGAATGCTCAACAAACCGGACGGTATGTCCGATCCGCGCAACGGCAAAAGTTGGATCAGGCCTAAAACGATAAGCCCCAAAACCGGCAATTGCAGCCGGCTTCCGCTAAACCGTAATCCGCGCTGACGCCAGCTGTCGATTGCCCAGAACACAATGACAAGTGCAGTAATTACTGCCAAAACGCTAAAGGTCGCCGGATCGACCGCCCCGAACGTGAGCGTCGAGAATATCACGATGAAACAAAGCGTGAAGAGGATCGCCGACGCAAATCGCGATCCGTCGGGGCCGACCTTTTCAATGCTGTTTTCGGTTTCGATCATGTTTTCTCTTATTGTGCCTTAAGACTGATGTCATCAAACCAAACCTTACCGGACATTGGGCAAACGGATGAGACGCAGTTCACCATTGCAAGCCTGACGACCACCGCGTCGGAGCCTTGCGGAACGGTAAATCTTGCTCTTAGCGGCAGCCAGCCTGCCGTGTTCGCCGCGTTGTCGGTTACGGCAAGCGGTTTGTTGTCCGCCGCGTCGAGAATCTCCCACCGCAGCGCTCCGGCACCGTTCAGTTCTTGCTTGTAAAACGCTTCGAAGGAATAGGTGCGACCGCGTTCGACGACGACGGTTTGTGAGATCTGGCGGAACTCCGATATCAGCCGCGTATCGAACGTCAGCCAGAGGCTATAGTTGCCGCCATGTTTCTGACTCGGGCTGATGACGATCTGAGGCTGCGGGCCGTCAGCGATCTTCCATTCAAAAATAGACGCGCCCTCGGCTTTTATAGGGCTCTCAAAATCACCGTTTGCGACGACGCCGCTAAGCACGCTCGCCGGATCATCGGCGAAAACCTTTGCCGCAAGGCTAAACTTTTTTGCCGCGACCAATTGATTGAACAACGTCTCGCCGTTTTGCTTTAGCGAATTCCTTCGATCGTCCGCCGGAAGCGAATCCCAAATATTCATCGCTTCGTCCAGTTGATCTCTCTGGCTCAGCCAACCGACAAGTGCCGCATTTACGTTCGGATCGTCGCCGATCGCTTTTTTTATTTCAGAGACGTTGCCGTCGAATATTTGGGCCGCGGCATTTACGGCCGGGGCCGCGTATTTCGGATTACCGGCGAGCGCTTTTCGTATCTCGGCAAATCCTTCGTCGGTTTTTCCCTCCCGCAAGAGTACATTCCCAAGCGGCCACTGAACGGCCGCATAATTAGGAGCCAGATCAAGCGTTCGCCTGAGCGTGCGTTCAGCAAGTTCGATGTCGCCGCTCCGTTCGCGGGACTTTCCGAGCTCGAGCCAGTAAAGGAAATTATGCGGAGCGAGCGCCGCGGCCTTTTCATATTCCGTCATCGACCGGGCAAGGTCGTCGGGTAAAAACGTTTTTTCGTACAGCACAGCGGCCGCATAGTGCGTCTGCGGATCGGCCGGCGCGAGCCGCGTCGTAAGGTCGGCGATCTCGACCATATCGCTGCTGGTCGAGGCCATATTTGCCAGGTCCCATTTGGCAAAATAATACATAACAACGACCATGATCGCCGCCAATGCAAGGAGCGCAATTCGCCTGTAGGGCGTGTTTATTTGAAGGATTTTTACCGACACTAAATTCTGATCTGATGCCGCTGCGGCCTTATTCGAAATCTATCGGTTCGATCGTGATGTGCGCAAGCTTTATGGAAATATTCAGTTCGCGGCACATTGATTTGATCCGTCTTAATTTTACGGGATCGATGCGGCGAAATGAAATCAGGATCTCTTCGATCTCGCGGCTCTGGCAGATATCGGGCAGCGAACCGTTACCATCAAAAACCTGCAATCCATGTATAACGCGGCCTTTTTTCAGCGGATCGTCATCAATGAACCCAACGGGTGAATAGTTCCATTCGGCATTGTTTTTCAGCTCGCGCAGGACCATTTCCCCGCCGTCGCCGGCGCCGTAAATAAGCACTTTACAGCCGTCGCGAGGCGCTCCCGGCGGCAGCATTTGCCGGAAGAGACGAAACGCCATGCGGCTGCCGATCAATGCACCAAGAAGGAGAACTGCGTCGAGGACAAATACGGTGCGCGAAAAATTTTGGAATCGATAAAGCAGTAGAATGGCAAGAACACTTAGAATTGACCCGAGAACGACGCCTTTCGTAAACGTGATGATGTCGCCGATACTCGTGTATCGCCACAGTCCGCGGTACACGCCGACAGCCAGAAACGCAAAGATCTTTAGAACAATAAGCAGTGGAAGCGTCTTGATAAAAAGGTCCCAGTTCGGGCTGTTTTCGAACGAGCCAAAAAGCAAAACGTACGCGGCGTAATACGAAAGCGTTATCAGGAACGTATCGAGAAAAACCTCAAAAATACGCCGTTTGTACGACACATCGACCAAAAATGCAAAAACCGCGTTATTTTGCAGAGCTACATTTTCTTCGCGCTTGTCGTAAACCTTCACCTTTGACAGGTAAACGCCGATCAGCGTCAAACCTATCGTGAACGCAGATATCAGAGCCAGGCTTTGGACCGTGTCCAGCTTGCTAATAAGTATCGAAATAAACCCGGCACCGGCCGCAAAAAGATACAACATCAAGACAGCATTGCGCTCGGTCAAACCTAACGCGACAAGCCGGTGCGAAGTATGATCGCGTCCGCCCTGCGACGCCTTTCGGCCCCACAGCTTTCTTAGAACCGTGACAAACGTCGTGTCAAAAATAGGAACAAAAAGGATCAGCACCGGAACCGCGAGAATTGAAACGACCCCACGCGAACGCCCGCCGGTTTGATTGAGCAAAACCGTTGTCGAAAGGAGAAACCCGACGAACATCGATCCGCAATCGCCCATAAAGATCGACGCCGGGTTGAAGTTAAATACGAGAAAGCCAAGAAGCGATCCGACAAAAACGGCGACGAACAGCAGTTCGTTCGTCTGCCCGTTTGCCGCAAAACTGACCGCCAGCGAACCTGCGGCTATCGCCGAAATTCCGGCAGCAAGGCCGTCCATGTTGTCGAGCAGATTTATTGCATTAGTAATGCCGATTATCCAAAAAATCGTGATAAAAATATCGACGATCTCGAAACCTGTTAAGGGTAATTTGAGGCCAAATCCTGCAACAACCACCGCACCGAACAGTTGTCCGGCCAGCTTTTGATACGGCTTGATGTTCAGGAGATCGTCGATCAACCCGATCAGAAAAAGAAATATACTGCCTGCGAGAACTATCAGCGACTCTGTTGTTTTTGGCACGAACGCCGCATACATGAGCAGCGTTGAGAGAAAGATCGCCGCGCCGCCGAGCATTGCCGTCGGCTTTCGATGCCAGCGGTCCGATTTTGGCTTTGCAACGAAATCGTACCGGCGTGCAAATGCCCGAACAAAATAGGTAAGCACAGCCGCCAAAATAAGACTGACGGCTCCGAGCGCGAACGGATTTGTGAAAAATTCCGTCATACTCAAATGGGAAACAAATTCGGGATCAGGCAGCTGTTCGAGCCGCCGCTATGCAAGCTTGCGATACATTTCACAAATGTCCGCCACAAGGCGTTCTTTGCTGTATCTTGCGTGGGCAAACTCCCTTCCGCTGCGTTCTAACCTCTTACGTAATTGTTCATTATTTGCCAAATAAATCAAGCCTTTATGAAAAGTTTCGGCGTCGTGCACGTCCACGCGAACGCCTCGCCCGCAAACCGAAAATCCGCCTTCGTCCTGCTCAACACTGCCTAAAAGATCGACCACGCCGCCGACGCCGGTCGAGATCACCGGTTTTCCTGCCGCCATTGCCTCGATCAATGAAAGCGGCGTTCCCTCGTTCATGGATGTGAGGGCCACGATATCAAGGCCTGCGTAAAAGGCGCCGGCGTCCGTCCGGTTGCCGAGAAACGTCAGTCTATCGGTGATCTGGAGCTCAGCAGCCTGCCTTTCAAGGTCGCCGCGGCGATGGCCGTCGCCGATAATTACAAATTTAAGCTTTCCCGCCGTGGGATCGTTTCGACATTTGCTTATCGTGTTTAAATACAACGGAATATT
Source organism: Pyrinomonadaceae bacterium (assembly GCA_035494575.1). Taxonomy (GTDB): domain Bacteria; phylum Acidobacteriota; class Blastocatellia; order Pyrinomonadales; family Pyrinomonadaceae; genus OLB17. Next base: position 9,435 of record DATJGV010000239.1, read on the forward strand.
TTTTATGTCTGTCAGGCGCCCGACAAAACCGACGACAATATCGTCATCCGATGCGTTTATTTCCCGGCGCAACAGGTTTCGCTTCCCGTCCTGATCGCAAAAGATCGAAAGATCGATGCCCAGCGGAACGACCTCGAACTGCTCCCGTCGTCCGACGCCAAAATCGCCGTTGATCTCATCGAGTTGTTGTTTTGTAATGACGACGACCTTGTCTGTCGCAAGCCGCGCAAGAGCCTTTTCGATAGCCAGGAATATTTTGGTTTTTGCGTTGCCGTAATAGCTGTGAAAGACGTGCCCGTGGAAAGTATGGACCACCTTTAGCGGCCGCGGCCGCCCGATCAAAGTTCGCCATGTGAGCCACCGGTAGATAAAAGCGGCCGTTCGCCCGACCGTTCCTGCCTTTGCGGTGTGCGTGTGGACAATATCGGGCCTTAGCTGCCGCATTTTGCGATAGATCTTGAAAAGGGAAATAATATCCTTCAGCGAAAGCTCACGGCTCATCTCCTCGATAAAGATCGGCGAAATGCCGGCTTCGGCCGCGAGATAACCCATGTCTTCTTCGCCGTCGGGGACGGTGCCGGCAATGAGATCGGATTGAAATTCACGCCCTTGTAATTCCTTGGTGAGCCATACAACGTGGCGCGCGGGTCCGCCGACGTTCAGACGGGCAATGATGCGGAGAATCTTCATTCAGGACTTGAGAGAAAACCGGCGGTCGGCCAGATCAAACGCGGCCCGGACAATTAGCCCGGGTGGCGTCTGAGTAAGCAGTCGTGCGGGAACATGCCGCCAACCGCCGGTATCGGTCACGAGCCTCAGTGAGGTCGCGGCCAAATCAAAACTTCATTAACACGAACCGCGATCAATCTTCCATCCGATATATCGTGGCCGGATCATCCTCGTGCCTTATCTCATCGATCGGCTCGCGCTTGCCTTCGCCCATGTATAATCTGTTCGGACAGTTTATCACCATTCCGTCAACGCCGCCGACATTTTTGTAGCCATGTACGACGCCTTTCGGTATCACTACCGCTTTGGCGTCGGCCTCACCGACAAGCAGCGTCATCACGTTGTTGTAAGTCGGTGAATCTTTACGGTTGTCCCAAAGCCGAAGCTTAAATGTCGATGGCCCTAGAAAGCAAAAAAGGTCAGCCTGATCGACATGCTCGTGCGGCCCGCGCTGAACCCCCGGCCGGGTAAACGAAATATACGACATAACCGGGTAAAATTCGCGTTCCAATTCGTCGTGCCGGAACAATTCGGCCAGCCAGCCGCGGTCGTCGTTATATTTTTTCAGCGGATAGACGAGAACATCTTTTATTTCACCGCAGTTAAATCCGTCATCTTCCTTTTTGGAAGCGGTCACGGAATGAAATGATTCAGTCAAAGGTATAACTCCTTTCGTGTATTTTCGCGTTAGTTAATAGCTAAGCTTTTTCGGACGCGGCAAGTTTATTTGCGCCGGTCTTGGCCACCATATTCGACGCATAAAGCAAGCTCTCGAATGTTCCCGCGTCCGTCCACCAGCCTTCCAGTTCGTTCCACGTCATCTCACCGCGATCAATGTAATGATTGTTCACGTCCGTGATCTCGAGCTCGCCGCGGCCCGACGGGACCAGCGTTTTTATTACATCGAAAACCGTGGCGTCGTAGAAATATATACCGATAACTGCGTAATCGGATCTAGGGTCCTTCGGCTTTTCCTCGATCCGGAGGACCTTATCGCCGTCCAGTTCCGGCACGCCGAAACGCTGCGGATCATGAACTTTTTTCAGCAATATCTTTGCCCCGTTACCTTGCTGCAAATAAGCATCGGCCGCAGATTGAACGTTGCCCTCTATAATATTATCTCCGAGAACAACACAGATCGGATTGTCGTCAGCAAAATGCTCGACCAGAGCCAGAGCGTCGGCAATGCCGCCTTCGCCTTCCTGATAAGCGTAACTCAAATGCTTCAAACCAAAATCGCGACCGTTGCCGAGCAATTTAAGAAAATCACCGGCCGAATTGCCGCCCGTGACGATCATAATATCGTCGATCCCGGCGTTTATCAGCGTCCGGATCGGGTAATAGATCATCGGCTGGTTGTGAACCGGCAGCAAATGTTTATTCGTAACTTTTGTAAGCGGATGCAGCCTCGTGCCCAACCCGCCTGCTAAAACGACACCTTTCATATTTTCTTGTTTATACCGAGAGCTTGAAACTTGGTTTCAATAAATGACGGCCCGTATATTGTAAATCTGGGGAAAATGTCTCCGCTTTTTTTAGCATAGTCCTCACCCACAAGGAGGATGTGTTTGATACCACTTTTCCGAAGAACCTCAATCTGTTCTGCACGAAAGCTGCCGTTTGGAAATGCATAGGTCGTTAACGGCAAATCGAGCTTGTCGTGAAAATAGTTTCGGCATTTTTCAAGGTCATCCTCGAAAAAGGCATTATCCTCAAATTCCATCGATTCATGGGAATGTGAGTGGACGCCTATCTCGCATTTATCGGCGATGTTCTTAACGTCGTCACGACTCATCATTCGTGTAAGGGAAAACTCGCCTTTCTGCATCACGTTCTCTAAACTATGCCACAGATCCTGTCGTTCCATACGCGAGCGCTGCTTCAGAAAACGGCTAATTCGCAAACCAAAGAGCAACTTTTCGCGGCTGTTGTCATTCTTCAGCTTATAACTAAATCCAGCGAGACGTATGGCATTAACCAACGATAGTGGGGCGGCATTAAGAAAATCGTACAGCTGAATATTCCACATCGGCCGGCCACTTTCGACGCAGGAAGGAATTATATTCATATTTGCCCCAATCCGGTGTTTGTTTAAGATCGGTAACGCATATTCTATGAAATTATAGTAACCATCATCGAATGAAAGGACGGCCCGCGGCTTTTTACTATTAGTTTCCGGCAGATCAGAAAAAAGCGATAGTTCAAAGTTTTCCTTTAGAAACCTCAGCAAATTATCAAATATCGCAGGATGAAGCGGCGGCCAAAATGCATTTTGATGAGGCGAAATCTGATGAAGGTTTAGGACTACTACCAGGTTTTCGCTCCTTATTTTCTGCAACAGTCGCCGATCCTTCCTTAAGATCTTCTGTAAAAAGTAGTACGTTGACTTAAGTCCTTCACGCATCAAGCTTTACTCCAAACTGACCAGTTTCAAGCCGTCCAACATATGCTGTAGATTCTCTTTTTCTTGAATAAATATCCTATAGTTCTCACGAAAATTCTTGGCCGCATTTCTGATGACACCAACATTCCAATCCTTTGTGTAAAAAAGAGCCCCCTCGCCAATGCTGTCTTGCGGTATCGAAGGGACAGGATAACCATCTCGAATCCGTCTGATCGCGCGAATATACAGTTCATGGGCGTGCTCCATCACCGCCATGTGCAATTCAAAAAGTGTTTCATCGCCGGACAAGGGAGTTCGTTCAGTGGTGATGATTTTTCCGGTGTCGATCCCGGCATCAAGCCACATAACGGTGTTTCCTATTAAATGGAACCAGTTTTTTGCCAAACACCAGTTGGTACAATTTGGCCCCCCTTTTACGTATGGAGAAATACCAGTGTGCAGGTTAATTATGCCGCCCCGGTCATTCGCCAGATTGATCACCCTCTTACCCACCAGATTTGTTCCCGAAACTATCGTCACATCCGGCGAATACCGTTCGAGAGCCCCAAGCGTTTCAGGATCGTTTACATTCCTCACCTTGACAAGAGGAACATCCGGAAATGCCGGATATCTAGATTCGTATTCAGCGAGCATTTTGAACCATGTATCAATAAAGGCTCGCCCCGCCAGTCGGTTACCGATGCGATTGATAAACGACCGGTATTTGTGACCGAAATCAGGTTTTTTGCGAGGTATATTCTCCGACACCACAATCGCCGAGAGTTTACAGGCTCCGGCGATTTTATGACATAAGGCTTTTTGATTTGCCTGATTTCCGATAAGGACTACAACATTCATTAATCTATAAATCTTTGAAACCAAAGTTCAAGCATTAAAAGCGTCCAGATCTTCCAGGAGTTATCTTTCGAGCCGTCTTGGTGAGCTGAAATTATTCGTTCGACTTCACCAGGATTGAATAAATGGCGATCTGCCGATTTTTCTGATAAGAGTATCTCTCGTGTGAAATCATGCATTTCATGCCCTAACCATCGTTTTAGCGGGACAGCAAAGCCCATCTTCTGCCGATAAACTACATCCTTAGGAACCAATTGGCTGGCAACTTTCTTTAATAATGACTTTGTATTCTTGCCGTTCTGCTTTATGTGTTCGGGCAGGGTCGCCGCAAACTCGATCACTTTATGATCGAGGAAAGGAGAGCGTGCTTCAAGCGAGTTCGCCATGCTTGCAATATCAACCTTTACAAGTAGATCGTTTGGAAGATAATGCATAAAATCCGCCATGAGAGATGCGTCAACAACACCCGTGCCGTTGTTGTAATTAACATACGGTGCTAAATACTTGATCGGATCAGAGTTTGACCTGACTGACCTCAGCTCATCTCCATACAATTTTTGTTTCGCAACATCGTCGAATGTACTGAGCCACAAAAAATAGCGCTCCGCTTTCGGCATCGAAGCCGCCCTTAGAAATCTTTGAAAACGAACGAAACGATTTCGGAAGTTAGGCGGGCTAGGAATCGCTCCAAACGCGGGTTCAAGAACATATTTTCTCAATGGAAGGGGAAGCTTTCGATAAACCTCTGCGAATTTCATCGCAACATGTCGTTCATAACCGACAAAGCTCTCGTCCCCGCCGTCACCGTTCAGAGCAACGGTCACATGTTTACGTGTTTCTCTGGAGACATAATAGGTTGGGATCGCAGACGGATCGGCATACGGCTCACCGTAATGCTCGACCAGCGTCGGCAATATCTCCAACGCATTTGGTTTGACAATAAATTCGTTATATTCGGCACCGACATGCTCTGCAACTCGTTTCGCGTATTTAAGCTCGCTGAAATCCTGCTCCTCAAATCCGATCGAGAATGTCTTGACCGGTGTGTCGCTTTCCTGCGCCATCAACGCGACGACCGTTGAGGAATCAACTCCCCCGGATAAAAACGCGCCGAGCGGGACCTCGGAGATCAGTCGCAGTTTTGTCGCTTCGCGAAGCAGACGCGTCGTTTCCTCGATCGCTTCTTCTTCAGTGATCTTTATCTTTTTCGAAAAATCAGGCAGCCAATATCGCTTTGTTTCTACCTTGCCGTCCTTCCACCGCAGCCAATGGCCG
>DATJGV010000240.1:0-2856 GCA_035494575.1 Pyrinomonadaceae bacterium
CTGTCGGCGGAGTTGGGTGCGTCTGCTTTGGGTTTTAATTTCTATAAAAAAAGTCCGCGTTACGTCTTGCCCGATAACGCTAAACAAATATGCGAACAATTGCCGGATGGTGTGTTGAAGGCAGGTGTATTTGTTAACGAAAGTATTAATGAAATTCTTGAAATCGCGGAAAAAGTCGGGCTTGATGCCGTGCAGCTTCACGGTGAAGAATCGCCTGATTTTGCAGCGGACCTAAAGCGTCAGTCCGATCTGGTGATAATAAAAGCATTTCGGGTCTCGCCTGATTTCGTTGCCGGGCAGGTTTTGGAATACGACGTCGATGCGATCCTGCTCGACGCATTTTCAAAAAACCTTCACGGTGGAACCGGACACACGTTCGATTGGGAGATAGCGAACAACGTCGCGGCCATCTTTCCGAAGATGTTTCTGGCGGGCGGGTTATCGCCGGCGAATGTCGCAAATGCGGTTCACGCGGTCGCACCATATGGCATTGACGCGTGCAGCGGCTTGGAAAGCGAGCCAGGTGTCAAGGACGAATCAAAACTTCGTGATTTTTTTGCAAACGCCAAGGTAAATTTATGAAATTTGAGCCTGATGAGCGCGGTTACTGGGGCCAGTTTGGCGGGCGTTTTGTGCCTGAGACGCTGGTTGCTCCGCTTGACGAATTGACCAATGCATATCTGGTCGCGCGTGACGACGCCGAATTTCATTCCGAGCTCGACCGGCTGTTAAAGGATTATGTCGGACGCCCGACGCCGCTTTTCCATGCGAAACGACTAACGGAAAAATTGGGCGGAGCAAAAATTTATCTAAAACGCGAAGACCTGAATCATACGGGAGCCCACAAAATAAACAACTGTGTAGGCCAGATCTTACTCGCCCAGCGTATGGGCAAGAAGCGAATTATCGCCGAGACTGGTGCCGGCCAGCACGGCGTTGCAACGGCGACGGTTTGTGCGTTGTTCGGCCTCGAATGCGTTGTATATATGGGCACCGAGGACATGCGGCGGCAGGAGCTGAATGTTTTCAGAATGCGGTTGCTCGGCGCCGAGGTTCGCGGCGTAGATTCAGGCTCGCGAACGCTGAAGGACGCGATAAACGAAGCGCTTCGCGATTGGGTCACAAATGTCGCAACAACATATTACCTGCTCGGCTCTGCGTTGGGCCCGCATCCGTATCCGTTGATGGTTCGCGATTTTCAAAGCATTATCGGACATGAAGCGAAACAGCAAATTTTTGAAAAGGAAGCTCGTCTGCCGGACTGTTTGATCGCGTGCGTCGGCGGCGGGTCAAATTCGATCGGGTTGTTCCGTGAATTTCTGGATGACGAATCGGTGCGGATGGTCGGCGTTGAAGCAGGAGGAACAGGCAGCGCGCTCGGTCAGCACGCGGCTCGGTTTATGAACGGCGGCGATGTCGGCGTGCTGCAAGGCACCCGGAGTTATCTGCTTCAGGACCCAGACGGTCAGATAGCGTTGACGCATTCGGTTTCGGCCGGTCTGGATTATGCTTCGATCGGGCCTGAGCATGCATACTTGCACGATGTTGGCCGCGTCGAATACACATCCGCGAGTGACGAAGAAGCTCTTGACGCATTCAAGATATTGTCCGAAACCGAAGGCATTATTCCGGCGCTCGAATCGTCGCACGCGATAGCTCACGCTATCAAAATCGCTCCGCAAATGTCTGCCGATCAGATAATTATCGTCAATCTGTCAGGGCGCGGTGACAAGGATGTAAACACGGTGGCCGAGTTACTAAGTAAGAATCAGGAAGAGTAGTAAATGAGTTCTTGTCAGTACCACTTGCGCTAGCGGGTGGTCTAACCGTAGAAGGTGACAATGTTGCGATATTTAAAATAATAACAATTGGGCTTTCAGAATAATGAACCGAATCGACCAAAAATTTAATGAGTTGAGAAACCAAAAGCGAAAAGGTTTTATACCATTCGTCACCGCGGGTGATCCGAATTTGGAAACTTCGCTTAAGATCGTTCTGGCCCTCGCCGATTCGGGAGCCGATATTATCGAGCTAGGAGTTCCCTTCTCTGATCCCATGGCTGACGGGCCGACGATCCAGCGTTCATCGCAGAGAGCACTGAAAAATGGAACTAGTCTGAGCCGGATTCTCGATTTGGTAAAAACCCTGCGAAAGAGCAGCAGCGTGCCCATCGTACTGTTCAGTTATCTTAACCCGCTGCTGCGCTATGGGTTCGAAAAGCTCCGTGATGATGCTGCGAATGTCGGCATAGACGGCGTTCTCGTTACCGATGCTATCGAGGACGAGGCAAAAGAGATCGCCGATCATCTAGCCGATAAGAACATCGATCTTATCTCGCTTGTTGCTCCGACAACGACGGATGAAAGGCTTGCAACGATCGCCTCGGCCGCACGCGGTTTTATTTATGCCGTTTCGCGGGCGGGTGTGACCGGAACGCGAGCGGACACGAGCGTAGAGGCCGAAAAGCTGGTGACGCGCGTTAGGAAATTCACAGATCTGCCCGTCGCTGTCGGTTTTGGCATCTCGTCCGTAGAACAGGTCAACGATGTCTGGCGATACGCCGATGCGGCAGTTGTCGGTTCGGCAATTGTTGCTGAGATCGAGAAAAATACAGACGCAGCGGACCTGCCGGAACGCGTGAGGTCGTTTGTTCGCTCGATAATTCCGGCGTTTGCAAAAAGTCAGGATGAAATTTAAAGTTTAGAATTTAGACGAAAATCTTATGTTGATAGTAATGAAATCAGATGCGACGCAGGCCGATGTTGACCGCGTCGTACGTGTTATCGAGACGCTCGGTTTTCGCGGACATGCGATGCCCGGCGAAAACCGCACGGCAATAGGAGTGACCGGCAACAA
>DATJGV010000241.1:0-6440 GCA_035494575.1 Pyrinomonadaceae bacterium
GTCCATTCGTCGAACCGCTGTTCGTGAACATATATCCGCTGGACCGAGATGCAGACCTGGCCCGAATAGGCGAACGCTCCGGTCACGCTTCGCGAAAGCGATTTGTCAAAATCAGCAGTTTCATCAATGATCACCGGGGCATTGCCGCCAAGCTCGAGTGCGACGGCCTTTTTTCCGGCCCGCTGTTTCAGGTCCCAGCCGATAGGCGCGCTGCCTGTAAATGAGAGCATCGCGATGCGCTCGTCGCCAAGTATCGAATCGATGTATTTCACGTCGGTCGGGACGATCTGCAATGCCGATCTTGGCAGGCCGCTTTCGAGAAAAACCTCGCCGAGCAGCAACGCCGTCAGAGGCGTTCGAGGGCTGGGTTTTATGATGATCGAATTTCCAGATGCGAGCGCCGGTGCGACCTTGTGCGCGACCAGGTTCAGCGGAAAATTGAATGGTGTAATTCCGTAAATAACGCCGCGAGGCACGCGGAGCGTCCAACCTGTCTTGCCGCGACCGTTGGGCTGCGTGTCGAGCGGCACCACCTCGCCGACAAAACGCTCGGCCTCGCCGGCTGCGGCAGTAAAAGTAGCGATGCCGCGTTCGACCTCGCCGCGGGCGTACTTCAAAGGCTTTGCGGATTCCTCAGCAAGCGTGCGGACGAACTCGTCTTTGCGTTGTTTGATCGATTCGGCAATGTGCCGCAAGCCGTAGGCTATCTGAAATCGCGGAAGATCTCGCATCTCTTTTGCTGCACCAACAGCAGAGGAGATAGCTTGTTCATTTTCGTCCTGCGACGCCGAAAAAACGTCGGTGATCTTTGTCCCTGAAAAAGGCGCGTGAACCGAAAATGTCTCGGCGGCCTCGCGCCATTCTCCGCCGATCAATATATTGCGCGTGTCCATAAACCTCAAGAATTGCAAACAGTTATATCTCTAGGTTAAACTTTCGAAGTTAACTAATCAATCTTTTCTCAATCTTTTCGGAGGGTCAATGAAAATACTGAAATTCGGCGCAGTTCTCATTTCGGCGCTATTTATTCTTTACGGATGTTCCGCAACCAAGACTGAAAACGTTGCGCAAAACACAGCCGCGACCAACGTTCCGACAAACATTCAATCGAGTGAAACTCCGAATGAAGTTGCGATGGGAGCTAAGCTGTACCACGACAACTGCGCAAAATGCCACAAGGACGACGGCACCGGCGGCAAGGTGACCGTTGACGGCAAAGAGCTTGAACCGGACAATCTGACCGGCAAGAAGATAGCGGCGTTCACGGACGAGAAGATCGCCAACTACATCAAAAATGGCGTCGAGGATGAAGGAATGCCCGCGTTCAAGGACAAACTGACCGAAGACCAGATCAAAGAGGTAGTCAGATACATAAGGCAGGATCTGCAAAAGGTACCGGCAAAACCGGCATCGTCACCGGCCACCTAGAGACGGGTGAGATATTTGCAATTAAGAATTCCATTATCTAAACTTATCAACAGCGTGCACCCGTAGCTCAGCTGGATAGAGTATCTGACTTCGAATCAGAGGGTCGCAAGTTCGAATCTTGCCGGGTGTACCAAATCCATTTTGGATTCCAGATTGCGGATTTTGGATTTGCGGTAGCGGGTGGTTGAACTTGGGATGCACGACACTTTTCAAGAAATGATAGCAGCTTCAAATATCCGGAACCCAGAAAATCCGTCCGTAATCATCGACCTTTTTCAGGCCCAAATCTGGTAATTCGTTCTCACTTACACCCAAAAATGTAAAATGCGGCAGGTCGGAGATGACGGTCTGAAACCATCCGTGTTCCGCTAAGATCCTTCGCACGCGCTCGTCGTTAAATTCGGTGACGTCGAGCGCGAGCATCGACAAATGCTGGGACGTTCCCGGCGGCGCGACCGAGTACATTATCGGCTTGTCCAGACTCTTCGCAAAGAAAATTCCCTGCTCTTCGTAATCAAAAACCAAAGGAACCTGTTCGAACGCGCCCAGTGCTCGCAGGCCGTCCGCTTCGTCCTGATCCAGCCGATTTTCACTTACCCAGTGAACGAGCGCCGGTTCGACGCGGCTTGCCCAAAGCTCTTCGGTCTGCCGGTAGCTGCGCTTTGCAGCATCGGGTCCGCGCGGCGTGATCGTCAACTCGGCCGCAGCCGCCGATAGGATCGCGCCGTCCAGCGCGAGCATCGCCGGTTCCTGCAATTCGATATCAACGCCGCCGACGCTTCGCTTCGCAGTTTTCAGATTTGATTGAAAGCGCGTTACGTCCGATTCGTCCGTGAATATCACGCGATCGGGCGGAACCGATCCGCCGCGAGCGACAAATATCGCGCCGTACTCCGAAATGATCCGTGCGGCGATCTTATCGACGGAACTTGTAATTTCGTTCGTCAGATTTTGCAAAAATCGGCTCTCTCCTGATGCTTTGGCAAGCTTTTTGCTGAATGTCGTATCGGTCATGCGAGACAGTAATTAAAAAAAGGATAAAATGAAACGAGATCTGCTAAAAATTTCAGGCAGAATTTTGATAATTCTTTATTTCGCGTTCGTGCATGCGCTCGCGATCATTTTCGTGGCTGAGCATTTCGGTTCCGGCATCACCTGGACCGAACCAAAAACCGCAGAGGTAAACGACCCGACGGAAACCAGCCCCGTGCCGACGCCGCTTCCGATTCCCTCGGTCCTGGCTCCGCTGACGCCCGAACCCGAAACTGTTCAAAACCTGCCCGCACCGCCGCAGCAATTGATGATACCTGTTGCCGGGATCAAACGCGAACAATTGACCGACACATTTTCCGACGCTCGTTCGAACGGCCGCGTTCACGACGCCATCGACATCATGGCTCCGGCCGGAACGCCCGTGCTTGCTGCGGCGGACGGGCAGATCGTCAAATTTCACGACAGCGCCGCAGGCGGCATTACGATCTACCAACTCAGCGCCGACAAACGGTACGTCTATTATTACGCGCATCTGCAATCGCGTGCGGAGAACATAAAAGAAAACGATCCGGTCACACAAGGAACGACGATCGGTTACGTCGGTGACACGGGCAACGCCGGTCCCGGAAATTATCACCTGCATTTTGCGATCGCCGCCATCGACGATCCGAAAAATTTCTGGCACGGAACTTACATCAACCCTTATCCGATACTCACCGGACAAGCGGTTCTTCCCTAAATTGGAACGGTTATTGCAGACCTCCCAAATAGAAATGTATCAAAGCGGTACATGCCGTTCCAAATAATTTATGCTTGAACTTATTACCAATTTTAAAGAAAGTCTTACTTTCAATCTCATCTTTCTGTCCAGTTTATTGTTTATCGGCTGCGAGCCGCCTCCGCAACCGCTCACAAATGCGAACACAGCGAATACAGCCGCCCAACCGTCACCGGCGTCTTCGCCTGCGGCATCGCCGGCAACGGAATCATCGTTTTCGATGACGCCGATCACCTTGCCGGTTTTGGATGCAATGTTCGCTGACGAAACGTTTGCGAATGACCTGAAATCGCAGATCGGTTTGACCGACGAGCAGATAGACAAATTAAAAAATATTTCACGCGATGCGGTGTTAAAACTGACGGACGATTCGGGTGATTCGGCCGGCTCGACGCGTTCTGCGATTAGCAATGCGGAAAAGCAGATCACGGCGATCATCGGCCCGGAAAAAACGCAGCAGCTTCGCCACCTTGTCAGCAAACGGTGGAGCGGCGGCGACGTCGAGCAAATCACCGCAACGCCGAATTCCGTCCCGACGGACACGCGCATCGTCGTAAATTCACCCGCTTACCGAATGGATATTTTTCGTGACGGGCAATTGATCAAAAGCTATAAGGTCGGTATCGGTTATCCCGAATTTCCGCTTCCCGCGGGGCTGCGACACGCGTCCGAGATCATTATCAACCCAAGTTGGACCCCGCCCGATGAACCATGGGTCAAAGGCCAGTTCGCACCGGGCAAAAAGGTTGAGGCAGGCAGCAAATTGAATCCGCTTGGACCGATCAAGATCCCGATCGGGCTGCCGTCGCTGATCCACGGCGGCAAGAATCCTGCGCGCCTCGGAACATTTGCGTCGCACGGCTGCGTCGGTTTGACGAGCCCGCAGGTCGAGGATTTCGCCGTACAGCTGGCCTCAATTTCGGACACGCCGCTCACGCTCGACGACATAAAAGGCTTTGAAAAACAAAAAGGCGAAACCAAAAAGATCGCGCTTGCGCAAAAAGTGCCTGTCGAGCTTAGGTATGAAACCATCGTCGCCGAGGACGGCAAGATCACGATATACCGCGACGTTTACGAACGCGGGACCAACACCGAAGAAAATTTGCGTAAGGTGCTCGACACGTTCGGCGTGTCGTTCGACTCGCTTCCGCCGTCTGATCAGACAAAGGTTCGCGATGCGCTTGATCAAATGGCAGTGGACGCTCAAGGCTCACCCGTAGATACGGAAGACTCGAACCAAAATGCCGGAAATAGCTCGAAGAAAAATCCGAAAGGCAAGATAACGAGGAATATAAAGGGCAAAAAGGAAATATCGATCCCGCTTGCGGATCTAAAGGGAAAAGGTTATCCGGCGCCGGTATATTGAACCTATTCGTCCGGCCCGTTCGTTGCCGGAGCTGTCGCAGCTGCCACCGGCGCATTGTTGGGAATCCAGAATTTGTAACTGCCGCGCATCACGGGTTTCAATCCGCGATTCGGTAGTTCGCTCTCCGGAACACCGATAAAGGTGAAGTGCGTTGCGTCGTTCAGAACCGTCCTGTACCAGCCGCGACTCGCTAAAAGGCTCACGATCATCGGGTTGTTATGCTCGACAATATCGATGGCAAGCATCGAAAGGTGCTGCGATGTTCCCGGCGGCGCGGTCGAGGAAAAGATCGAGTGAGCGAAATCGGTGCTGAAATAAAGTCCGGCCGCTTCCCACGCCATCACACGTTCGACCTGGCGCTCGATGTTCACATTCCTGACCGCGGCTGCGTCATCCTCGCTTATTTTTCCAAGCTGCACCCAATGGTCGAGAGCACGCTGAAACCTGGTGTTCCAGATCCGGACGGTATCGTTATAGGAGCGTTTGCCCGCAATTGCCCCGTCCAGCGGAGTAATCTTGAGATTTAACGCTTCGGCGTCCTTCGCGATCTCAATAAGCGAATCCATCGCCGCTTCCTGCAGCTCAATAGAAACTCCGCCGATCAACGCGCTCTTTGTTTTCACCGACCGCTGAAACCTGTCAACATCGGCGGTATCGACAAAGACGCAGCGGTCGGGAAATTTCGACGGCTCCTTTACAACGAACACCGCGCCGTATTCGTTAAAAACGCGTTTTGCCATCTCATTTGTGGAAACCGGACAGATCTGCTCGAATTTTGACGCGGCGGTTGATTCGGGCGTCGCGGCAGTTTTGAGCGAGGCGAGACGGGCTTCGAGAAATGCGTTCACATCTGCGCCTGCGAGCTGCTGTGCGCCAGAATTTACGGATAGAAATACAATTGCCAAAAGAGCAACGATAAAAAGAAACGAGGTTTGCCGTCGGAGTTTCATACGCAAGTGGTACCCGCGAAAGACCCGACCGCCTATAACGCAAAATCCGTTCCCGAAATTATGTCGCGAACGTCGTCAAGGTAATCCTTGAGATATTCGTCTTTTTCGACAAACGGGACTTTTGAGCGAATCGCCTCGTAAACTGCACGGGTTCCCCTTCCGAGACGCTTTTCGCCGCCGATTTTTGCCTTGCGAAAATCTATTCCCTGTGCGGCGCACAACAGTTCTATCGACAAGATCAGCTCCAGATTCTCTGCCACCTGTCGAAGTTTTAACGCCGCAGTCGCCCCCATCGAAACGTGATCCTCAACATTCGCCGAACTCGGGATCGTGTCAACGCTCGCCGGATGAGAAAGCACTTTGTTCTCGGTGCACAGCGAAGCGGCAGTGTATTGAACGATCATAAAGCCCGAATTTAAACCACCGTTTTCGGTCAAAAAGGCAGGAAGGACGTGCGCGTTCGACGCTTCGTCAGTCAATCGCATGGTTCGTCGTTCCGAGATATTGCCAAGCTCTGAGAGAGCGATCGTCAGGTAATCGAACGCCAATGCGAGCGGTTCGCCATGGAAATTGCCGCCGCTGATAACCTCGATCTTCATGTCGGTACCACTTGCGGTAGCGGGTGGTTGAAGATTAGTATCTACTGCCTCTTGGCTGAATTTGCTATTCACCGTGTCACCATATCCCCCAGTCTCGGCGTCGCTGATAAATATCAAAGGATTGTCTGTCACCGCGTTCAACTCAAGTTTCAAAAGCCATTCCGCATACGCAACCGCGTCGCGGCACGCGCCGTGGACCTGCGGCATGCACCGCAAGGTATAAGCATCCTGAACGTTTGACGGATCGAACCCGCGAACAAACTCGCTTTCTGTCAGGATCTCGCGCAAATTCTTTGCGCACTCGATCTGCCGCGGATGCGGTCTCA
>DATJGV010000242.1:0-11568 GCA_035494575.1 Pyrinomonadaceae bacterium
GATCGCAGTTCCGTTCACTTCGAGGATTTTATCGATTATGCCGCCGAGGCATGTGTCGATGAATTGCATTGCTTCGATCGCAGCTTTCTCATTGCCTTGCGAAGCCAGAACATCAGCCGCCGGCAGGCTAACGGCAAAAAACTCGCCTTCGCCGCGCTCGATCCTTTCGATCACCTCATTTGCGATCTTGAAACTGCTCATCTCCGGCTCGTCACTTGCCGAAGCTCCTTCGCGCATGCGAAACGCAACATTGTCGCCTGCGGGAACGAATGACGCTGCCTGTTCGAAATCTCCCCGATTTTCCGCTTGAAAGATCCGCTCCTGTCTTACATTTGCCAGAGCAAATGCTTCGTTCAAACTCTTTAAATCTTCGTTTGCCGCAAACGCCGTAGGAAATCCGGTTCCTGGGTCATATTCGGTCATACAAACGGCGCGGAATCCGCCGGCGGCTCGCGAGATCGACCGTGCAAGCTGGCGCATGCCGTCGGCGCGATGATTAAAGAACACAATAGCGTCGCCTTCGCGGACGACCGCTCCGTCCCCAATGACTGTGGGCGCCATAAATTCCTCAGAGATCCCGCGCATTGCAAGTTGTTCGATCGCGCTCTTTGCGTCCGGAGCATGCTCGCCTTCTCCATGCATCAGCAGAGTAAATGTGCGGGCCGTTCGCTCCCAGTTGCCATCCGTATTCATCGCAAAAAACCGTCCGCACAGCGACGCCATGCAGCCAATGCCGATCTTGCTGATCTCACGTTCGACGGCTTCGACGCAGATCTCGGCCGTTTGCGCAGGAACATCGCGCCCGTCGAGAAAACCGTGAACGTAAACCTCGCCGACGCCGTTTTCCTTTGCCATTTTGAGCAGCGCAATAAGTGATTCCACCGATGCATGCCGCTCGCTGCCGCTCAAAGTGCCTGCCAAGTGCAGCCTTCCGCCGCGCGGCATCGCATCGACGAGCACGGAATTTTTAAAAAACTCACCGGAATCGATCGCTGAGTTGATCCGTTCGGCGTTAGAAATGACCTTGCGCCCGGCGGCAATATCACGATAGCCGGCCTCCGTACTCGTTCCCGCGGCGAGTACCGTCATCGGATAATTCCGACAAATTTCGTTGTAATACGGTGTGTGGGCCTTTGTAGGATGGATGCCCCACCCGTCAAGAAGTATCAATGCGAGCGGACGCTTGGTTTGATCAGTCATACTTAATTTAGGTAATCGAGAAGAAAATCGAGAACGGGAAAGGCTTTCCCTTTCATATTATATCCGAAATCCGGAGGTGTTAGGCAAGGTTTTAATTTCCGCAGCAGAGCCGGCGTTCGGGTGCAAAATCGAGGATGATCGAGCCGCCCGAAAGATATGTTGGTATATAAATCAGTTTGGTCCGCGGTCTTTGCATCGGTTATGGCCGTTATGTTATTCTTTCTCCTTTGTAAAACAAGCATTTTTCTTTTCTATTAGGAGAGTAATTTAACAAAATGGCTAATGAAGGACAGGGACAGGTCGGGACGGTCGTACAGATCATCGGACCGGTCGTTGACGTAGAATTTTCAGACAATTATCTACCGCCGATCTATCAGGCGCTGCGTGTGACGAGCGAAGGATTTGACGTTGAGGAAAAGATCGACGTTGTTGCCGAGGTGCAGCAGCACTTGGGCGAAGGCCGCGTTCGTGCCGTATCCATGCTTCCGACGGACGGTATGGTCCGCGGTATGAAGGTTATCGATCTCGGCGGGCCGATCACGGTTCCGGTCGGTGCTCCGACATTGGGACGCGTTATGAACGTCGTCGGCGAACCGGTTGACGAGCTTGGGCCCATAGTGGACGATACGCGTGCGTCGATTCACCGTCACGCCCCGTCGTTCGACGAACAATCGACGCAGCTCGAAATGTTCGAGACGGGCATCAAGGTCATCGACCTGATCCAGCCGTTCCTTCGCGGTGGAAAGATCGGACTGTTCGGCGGAGCCGGCGTGGGCAAAACAGTTTTGATCATGGAGCTGATCAACAACGTTGCGAAAGGCCGTGAAGGCTTCTCGGTTTTCGCCGGTGTTGGCGAACGCACGCGCGAGGGCAACGACCTGCTGCGTGAAATGGTCGAGTCAAAGGTTATTACCTACGGCGACGCCTTCATGAAAAACCTCGAAGAAAACCACTCGTTCGACCTGACAACTGTGGACAAGAACGCTATCAAAGATTCGAAGGTGGCTCTTGTTTACGGACAGATGACCGAACCACCGGGAGCACGCCTTCGCGTCGCGCTGTCAGGTTTGACTGTCGCCGAATATTTCCGCGATCAGGGCAACGATGTGCTGTTCTTCGTCGATAACATTTTCCGCTTTACCCAAGCAGGTTCCGAGGTGTCAGCTCTGCTTGGACGTATGCCTTCGGCAGTGGGTTACCAGCCGAACCTTGCTACGGAAATGGGCGAAATGCAGGAACGCATCACCTCGACCAAGACTGGAGCTATCACGTCGATCCAGGCGGTATATGTTCCGGCGGACGACTATACCGATCCGGCTCCGGCGACGACATTCGCTCACCTTGACGCTGTTACGGCGCTGTCGCGTCAGATCGTTGAGCTCGGTATTTACCCTGCGGTCGACCCGCTTTCTTCGAACTCGCGAATCCTCGACCCGACGATTGTCGGCGAAGAGCATTACAACACTGCTCAGGACGTTAAGAAGATACTGCAGCGGTACAAGGATCTTCAGGACATCATCGCGATCTTAGGTCTTGACGAATTGAGCGAAGAAGACCGCTTGACAGTTGCACGTGCACGTAAGATACAGCGTTTCTTCTCGCAGCCGTTCACCGTCGGCGAGCAATTTACCGGTATCCCTGGCAAGTACGTCAAGGTCGAAGACACGATCAAGGGCTTTCGCGAAATTCTCGACGGCAAATGCGACGACATGCCTGAACAGTCGTTCTACATGGTCGGTACGATCGAAGAGGCGCGCGAGAAAGCTCAGAAAATGGCAGCGGGCGCATAAGATAGAAGGCAGTAATCAGCGGCAGTGGGCAGACGCGTTTTTCCTGCTTACTGCTTCTGTCAACTGCCAAGAATGGATGAATAATGCTTAAGTTAGAGATCGTAACTCCGGAAAGGAAAGTGTTCGACGATGCCGTCGATTCGGTGACCGTGCCAACTGCTTCGGGCGATGCCGGCATTTTGCCGAATCACGCTCCGCTGATCTCCGCGCTCAGGCCGGGTATCCTGAGCTATTCGAATAAGGGAACGACCAGCCAGATGGTCGTCTCAGGCGGGTTTATGGAGGTTAGCAACAACGCAGTCTCGGTGCTGACCGATACCGCCGAAACCGCCGACGAGATCGACGCAGACGCGGCCCGCGCGGATCGCGATGCAGCCGAAAAAACGATGCGTGAATACGCGCTCGCTCCTGTAGAAGATGCCGAAGCAACCCGCGAACGCCTGGAAAGCGCAACTGCAAGGCTGCAATTAATTTCGGGAAAATAGTCGAAAAGTGCAAAAAGTGAGAGAGTTAGGGGTGATGTCCGACCAAACTTTTCCACTTTTTGCACTTTTTCACATCTCACCGGGATCGAAATTATCCTGCCGTCGTTTCACCGCCTAACAGCGTCAGCACCTCGCCCGTCACATAACTCGAGTCTACATCCGAAGCAAAATAAACATACGCCGGAGCGATCTCCTCGGGTTGAGCGGGACGTTTCATCGGTGTGTCTTCGCCGTGTTTTGCCACTTCCTCCGGCGCTTTGTCCGTAACGTTCAGCGGCGTCCAGACCGGTCCGGGAGCAACGCAGTTTACACGAATTCCACGTTTCACAAGGTTCTGTGCGAGCGATTTCGTGAAGGCATGGATCGCTCCTTTTGTCGCCGAATAAGCGAGCAGTTCGCCGCTGCCTTCGAGGCCGGTGATGGAACCGGTGTTAATTATTGCGCCGCCTTTCGGCATATGTTCCAAGGCCGCTTTCGCCATATAAAAATAGCCGAATATATTAGTCCGAAAGGTTTTTTCAAATTCCTCGTCCGGCACTTCCTCGATCGACTTTTCGTGCTTTTGAAATGCAGCGTTGTTGACCAGCAGATCGAGCTTGCCAAATTTCCTGACTGCCTGATCAACCGCGTCTTTGCAAAATTTCGGATCGGTCACATCACCCACGATCATTAAAGAGTCTTTTCCTTCATCCTTGACGACCCGAGCGGTTTCATCTGCATCGGTTTGCTCTTCGGGCAGATAAACGATCGCGACATCGGCGCCTTCACGGGCGAAAAGGACCGCGACGGAACGCCCGATACCGGAATCGCCACCTGTTATCAAGGCGGCCTTACCTGCGAGCTTGCCCGAACCTTTATAATTTGGGGCAAGATACTGCGGGCGCGGTTCGACCTCTTTTTCTATGCCTGGACGCGGCTGTTTTTGTTCCGGCATCGGGTTTTTCGGCTTGGCTCCCGTTTGCTTATCGGTGTCTCTGTTTCTTACATCGCCTGTGTCTTCCTTGTATGATTTTGTTGCTTGAGTGTTTGCCATTTCCCCTCCGTGTTCACAAATAAAAATGGAGAGGCAAGCGGTTGCCGCACTCCCCATTTCCCCCTGACCGCGACGTCAGTTACGAATTCTTGCGGCCGGAACCGCCTTTTTCTCCGCCACCGCTTTCCTTATTTACGGTTGCCCACGCACGGCGCTCTGCTTCGTCGCTCGAAACTCCGTGCTTCTCGTACCCTTCCTCGATGTGCTTGGCCTGGCGTTTCTGTTTATCGGTATATTTCTCTTTGCTTCCCCTTGGCATTGTTGCTTAACCCCCTTTTATAGAATGCTTACAGACCTGGTGTGGCGCACCCGCTTGGCCCGGAAGTAGATCTGTCTTGCACGGTTGTAGATCTCATTCGGATCGTCAACCACCGCGTTTCGGTGTTTATTTCGTGTGATGGTTGCTTCGCTCGGCGCGGCGCTCGATGCGGCAGCTTCTATGGAAAGTACCGACATGTTTGTGAGTTCATTATTCTGAAAGAGCTTCTTCAACATCAATATCACTCCTGATTTAATTTCGTACGTTCCCTGCTTGTGTGGGGTTGTTTACAGCAAAAGCCGTGCCAATTGGCAACTCGTCAGGAGATTCGGAAAACCGATTTAGAAGATAGTTTCTTACCGTCCTTGCGTCTTAGCAGAAAATAACCTCCCGCAAACCCGCTAAAGACGCAAAGAAGACAAGAGGGTTAAGCCCGGAGTAAATTTATCGTCTCCATCTTGGGCCGAAATATTGACAGCAGAATCGGCTTTTAGTAGCCTCATCTTATTACGATCAAACTGAAAACTCGGGAACCTTCAATTTGAGCAATCTGAAAAAACTAGAACTTCCGCCTCAAGGATTGAATACGCTGTTCGGCGTCCAAGATCAAAACATCAAATATCTCGAATCGCTTCTGGATGTGAGCATAGGAGCGCGCGGCAACGAATTGCTGATCGACGGTGACGACCGCGACATCAAGACGGTGGAACAGATATTACGCGATTTTGCGGACTTGTTCGACGAGGGCAACACGTTTACCGACAAGGAACTTCGCGACGCGTTCAAGCAGATCGCCGAAGACCGCGCCTACAGCCTTAAAGACTATTTCCTGAAGGCGAGGTTCAACCCCTCAGGAAAAAAGCAGGTCGCGCCGAAAACGGCAAATCAGCGCAAATATATCGACGCGATCGCATCGAACGATCTAGTTTTTGGTATAGGCGTAGCCGGTACGGGAAAAAGCTTTTTGGCGGTCGCGATGGCCGTCGATGCTCTATTCAAAAAACAGGTGAGCCGAATCATACTAACGCGTCCCGCGGTCGAAGCCGGTGAGCGGCTCGGTTTTTTGCCGGGCGATCTGCAGGAGAAGGTCGATCCGTATCTGAGGCCGCTATACGACGCTTTATTCGATCTGGTCGATTCCGAAAAAGTGACCAAAATGCTTGAGAAACGCATAATCGAGATCGCTCCACTCGCGTTTATGCGCGGCCGCACGCTCTCCGATGCCTTTATCATCCTCGACGAAGCACAGAACACCACCAGCGAGCAGATGAAGATGTTCCTGACCCGAATCGGCTTTGGCTCGAAAGCAGTCGTTACGGGCGACAAGACGCAGATCGACCTGCCGCGAGGCCAAAAAAGCGGCATCAAAGAGGCCGAGCAGGTCCTAAACAACCTGCAAGGCATCGAGTTTGTCTATTTCAACGAGCGTGACGTCGTCCGTCATAAACTTGTGCAGATGATCGTTAAGGCATATGAGGAACATTCTAATCAGAATGAGCCGGCGGAGTAGAAGCACCGTGCTGGGCTGTGTCGCCCTTGTTTCGCAAATGTCGTTATGTTTATTATTAGCGGAGTCATTTGTTCAAATATGTAGCTAAGTTTGTAACTCGCCAGCACCTGCCTCGATAAATGCCCGAAATCATTAATAATCAGAGAAAGATTAGGTTCGAAATGAAACCTTTGGAGAATTTTGTCAAAACATTGGGATTAAAAGTCATTGAGACGAAAGAAAAAGATTTCGCAGTCGCCTTTATTTCCGACCGCAAAATGCGGCAGTTTAACAAACAGTTCCGCGGCAAGAATTCGACAACCGATGTACTTTCGTTTCCCTACGAGGCGGATGAATTTGAAAGTGAGACCGACGCGTTTACGCGTGAAGACGCTTCAGACGATCTCGCACCTGAAGGCGTAACTCATGCGTTCCTCGGCGACATCGTTATTTCAGCCGAACAAGCCGAGCGTCAAGCTAAAGAAAACGGACTGACCCTCGAAAACGAGATCAAACAGCTTATTTTGCACGGGTTGCTGCATCTGTGCAGTTACGACCATGAAACGGACAACGGTGAGATGAACGCCCGCGAACTCGAACTTAGGGAAAATCTGGGAATTTAGCCACAGATGAACGCGGATAAGCGCAGATAGAACCCAAATTAATATCTGTAGCTATCTTGTGTTAATCTGTGGCTCTAACTTTATGACCGAAACCAAAAAAACCGCTGAGGCGTGCGTGATGATCATTTTCGGAGCGACCGGCGATCTGACCAAACGCAAACTCTTCCCTGCCCTATACAATCTTGCCAAAGGCGATTTTTTGCCGGAGCATTTCGCGATAATCGGCGTCGGCCGGCAGGAGATGGAATCGAACGAATTTCGGCGGCAGACAGTCGAAAATCTCAAAGAATTCCTGCCGCACAAGCCGGACGAAAAACTTCTGAAATGGTTCGAAGAACGCACCTATTACACGGGCGGCGATTTTGACGACGATAAAAAACTTTTCGGCGATATCAAAGCAATGGCGGCAGAGGTCTGCGAAAAACATGAGATACCTGAAAATTTCTTTTACTATCTCGCAACCCCTCCGGACCTTTTTGCCAACGTGGCGCAAAAGATAGTCAAAAACGGAATGGGCAAGGAGGAGAATGGACACTGGCGACGTTTTATTTTCGAGAAACCGTTCGGACGCGATCTCGAATCGGCCAAAAAACTTAACGCTGCGTTGCTGCGAATATTGAAGGAAAAGCAGATCTACCGCATTGATCATTATCTCGGAAAGGAAACGGTGCAGAATATTTTGGTGTTCCGTTTCGGCAACAGCATCTTTGAGCCGATCTGGAACCGCAATTTTGTCGATAGTGTTCAGATCACGGTTGCAGAAGAACTCGGGGTAGAGCAGCGCGGCGGTTATTACGACTCCGCCGGAGCGCTGCGCGACATGATACCAAACCACATCTTCCAGCTTGTTACTCTGACGGCGATGGAGCCGCCCGTATCATTCGAAGCCGATTCGGTTCGCGATGAGCAAGCGAAGATTTTGCAGGCAATTCAACCGTTTTCACCCGAAGATGTGCTTCACTGCGCGGTGCGTGGGCAATACGGCCCGGGCGAGATAAACGGTAAAAAAGTTCCCGCCTATCGCCAGGAAGAAAAGGTTTCACCGACTTCTAACACCGAAACCTACGCCGCACTGAAACTCTCGATAGACAACTGGCGTTGGGCCGACGTGCCGTTTTTCGTACGAACCGGTAAACGTATGCCATGCAAGCATTCGAGCATCATAATCCAGTTCAAAAAGGCTCCGTTCGTCCTGTTTCGAGAGACATCTATTGAAAGGCTTACAACTAACCGGATCGTTATTCATATCCAACCCGATGAAGGCATCACATTGCATTTCGGAGCCAAAGTTCCCGGGCCCGTGGTAAATATGGGTGCGGTCGATATGGATTTTAATTATCTCGATCATTTCGGCGAACAGGTTGCGACCGGTTACGAACGCCTGTTATTCGATTGCATGATCGGCGACGCGACCTTGTTCCAGCGTGCGGACATGGTCGAGGCAAGCTGGCGTGTCGTAACACCCGTCCTCGACGTCTGGAAGGCGATCCCGGCACGCGACTTTCCGAATTATCCCGCCGGTTCATGGGGACCGCACGATGCGGACGTGATGCTCGAACGCACAGGCCGCGCCTGGAAAAATATTGTTGACTGATGCGCGAAATAATTGTCGCCAAAGACAAGACAGAATTAACGCGAGCGGCCGCTGAAAGATTTATCGGTATCGCCGAACCGGTTGTAAAAGAAACCGGGCGTTTTGCGGTCGCATTGTCCGGGGGTTCGACGCCGCGGGCTTTGTATTCACTGCTGTCTTCCTCGTTTCGAGTCGCTATTGACTGGAGCAAGGTTTTCTTTTTCTTCGGTGACGAACGCAACGTCCCGCCCGACGACGACCAGAGCAATTTCCGTATGGTAAATGAAACGTTGTTCAAACCGCTCGCGATCGCCGACAGCAATATTTTTCGCTGGCAAACCGAGTTAGACGACGTGGATAAAATTGTAGGCGAATATCAAAAAATGTTTCGCTCTTTTTTCGCGGACGAGCTTCCCGTTTTTGACCTTATCTTGCTCGGGATGGGACCTGACGGTCATACCGCGTCCCTTTTTCCCGATACTGAAGCGTTGAATGAGACCGAAGCAGCAATTGCAAAGAACTGGGTTGAAAAACTCAAGACCTGGCGGTTCACATTCACATATCCGACCATAAACAGTGCCCGGAATGTCGTTTTTCTCGCAGCGGGTGATGAAAAAGCTGAGGTTCTTAAACAGGTCATCGAAGGGCCAAAAAAATGCAGCCTTTTGCCGTCGCAGTGTGTCGATCCGCAAAATGGGAGACTTACCTGGCTCGTTGACTCTGCGGCCGCAAGCCGCCTCGACAAGGCGACGCTGACAATTCACAATTAGCGCCTGACGATTTACAATGTTCGCAATATGCAGATCGAGATAGTCATTGGCCTGATCATACTGATAGTACTGGTCTTTTTGGCAACCGTCGATATGGCTTTCTCGCACCTGTCGGACGTGTCGCTGCGCCGGCTGTCGGCCGACGCGGAAGAGGAGCACAAAACTTCCTCCGCGCAGTTTCTGCGCGAAGTTGTCGAAAATCGTCCGCGTTTCAGGTTTGCGCTTTCTTCAGCTATCCAGATTCTGCTTATCTGCTTTACGGTTCTGCTTACGCTGATAATCCTCGCGCGTATAAGCAATCACTCCGAATTACTGGTCCTTGCATTGCTGCTCAGTTTGGCTTTTACGGTCATCTTTCGCCAGATCATCCCGCGGCTGATCGTCCGCAACGAGCCCGAAACCAAGCTGCTGTTTCTACTGCCTATAGTTCAGCCATTGTACAAATTTGCATCGGTCTTTATTTCGCCGTTCGTGCCTAAAATGACGGCAAAAGAGCGCCTAAAGCTCGAAGCTACCGTCGCGCCGGACGCAGGCGACGATAAAGCCGACGACACTACTGACGATTTTCAGGCCCTGATGGAAGTCGGCGAAGCTGAAGGCATCATCGAAGAAAGTGAACGCGAATTGATCGAAACAATGGTCGAATTCAGTGAAACGCGCGCCAGCGAGATAATGACGCCGCGAACTGAGATCTGCGCGATTCCCGTCAACTCAACCGTCACGGCTGCTCGTGATCTTATCATTGACGAAAAGTATTCGCGCCTGCCGGTTTATCGCGACACGATCGACAACATCGAAGGCGTGATCTACGTCCGCGATCTGCTGCACGCATGGGCCGACGGACAGGAAAATGCGCCGATCCAGACGATCCTTCGCGACGCGTTTTTCGTACCCGAAACCAAGACGGCGTCTGAGTTGCTGAAAAGCATGCAGACGAACCATGTGCAGATCGCCATCGTTATCGACGAATATGGAGGCGTTGCAGGCCTCGTAACGGTCGAAGACATTCTCGAAGAGATCGTCGGTGAGATCGAGGACGAGGACATCGAGGATGAAGAGATAATAGAAATAATCGAGGGAGCGGATGGCTATTTCGACGTTTTGGGTTCGACCGAGATCGACAAGATCGAAAGGCTTTTCGATATCGAGGTGGAGGACGAAGATTTCACGACGATCGCAGGTTTGGTCACAAGCGAGGCCGGATACGTGCCAAAACCGGGCGAAAATCTGACGGTGAGTGGGCTGGAAGTTAAGATACTTAGGGCCGATGAGAAAAAGATACAGCTTCTGCGTCTGCGCAAAGCTCCAGCCCAGGGTGCAGCGGAAACCGAGATCCAGACGTAATATTCTTTTGTTAAGCGGTCGACGTCTGATATAATTTGTGACACAGTTCACAACTAAAAGGAGAAACGTTTATGGCAATCAGACTTGGAGATATCGCACCCGATTTTTCTGCAGAAACAACCCAGGGCACTGTCAATTTTCACGATTGGCTTGGCGATAGCTGGGGCGTTCTGTTCTCGCACCCAAAGGATTACACTCCCGTTTGCACAACTGAACTAGGCTACACGGCCAAACTTAAACCCGAATTTGAAAAACGCGGCGTCAAGGTCATCGGCCTCAGCGTCGATGCGCTCGACTCGCATGCGGGCTGGGCAAAGGACATCGAGGAAACACAAGGCACGGCTCTTAACTTTCCCGTAATTGCAGACTCGGACCGAAAAGTTTCCGACCTTTACGATATGATCCACCCGAACGCCAGCGACACCGCGACGGTTCGTTCTGTTTATGTCATCGGTCCGGATAAAAAAGTAAAATTGATGATCACATATCCTGCAAGCACAGGGCGCAATTTCGACGAGATCCTGCGTGTGATCGACTCGCTGCAGCTGACATCAAATTACAGCGTAGCGACGCCCGTTAACTGGAAGGACGGCGAGGATTGCATCATAGTGCCGTCGATCTCGGACGAAGAAGCAAAAGAGAAATTCCCTGCCGGTTTCAAAACGATCAAACCCTATCTGCGTGTCACTCCACAACCGAATAAAACCGGCAAACAGGAATCGACTACGGCTTAGATCTCAACATAGTTGGGTATAAAGGGCACGGCTTACGGTCCGTGCCTTTTTTTGCGCAAATTTGCGTTCGTTTTGCGTCCCATTTATTATAGTGTGCGTTTAGACGCATTTTCCTGAAGGGCTAAATTTATCATTTCAAGGGGTTTCGAGGATGTTCTTTATTCTCGGTCCCGCCGAAATTGCCTAATCAGTTGGCGGGAACAAAATCAATTCAAAAGGACAAAAACGAATGAAATTCTATCCCAATGTATTAATAATGGCCGCATTT
>DATJGV010000243.1:0-6067 GCA_035494575.1 Pyrinomonadaceae bacterium
ATATTGGGAACAAGACCCGTTCGAGGTCGCGAAAAAGGCGAAGGCGGCGACGGAAGAGGTTTTGGGTTTGGGAAAATATCAGGCCGGCGGGTCGTGGTAAGTTGCGACGCGGAGATAGGGAGACGTGGGGACGGTACCACCCGCGGTAGCGGGTGTCCTCTCGATTTTGGATTTTGGATTTTAGATTTTGGATTTCGGATTTTTTCCTGATCCGTGATTATCCGTGTTCAACCGCGGCTACATCTTCGATCCGCAATCCCAAATCCGCAATAATCTAAACCACCCGCTACGGCAGGTGGCAGTGACAAAATGAACAAAGTAAAAATCGGAATTATAGGACTTGGCTATATCGGCAATGTCCATGGACGAATCTATGCTCGCGACGAGCGGGCCGAAATTGCGGCGTTGTATGACATCATCCCCGAACGGTCAGAACTTGCCGCACGGTCCATAGGCGGAAAGGTATGTTCTTCTCGAGAGGAGCTATTGGAAAGCTGCGACGCAGTCTTGGTCTGCACGCCGAATAAAACACATCTTGAAATTGCAAAGGCGGCGATCGGCGCAGGAAAACACGTTTTCTGCGAAAAGCCTTTTTCTATAGGCATCCCGGCCGCGCAGGAACTGCTCGACGCGGCGAATGCAAGCTCGAAAGTCTTTCAGGTTGGTCACAATCGCCGGTACGCCCCGGTTTATGCGAAATTGAAGGAGTTGCTGGCACAGGACAAAGCACATTCAGCACACATCAAGATGAATCGCGGCGAGTTAAAGAACCCGGTCTGGACGGGAGACGTGAACGTCACGGGCGGTTTTCTTTATGAAACGACGATTCATCTTTTCGATATGATGCGGTTTCAATTTGGTGAGATCGAGGAGCTTGTCGCATACGGCTCGCAGCATGAATATCCGGAGCTGGACGAATTCTCGATCATTTTCAAGTTCAAAAATGGGTTTCATTGCACTTTTGCTTCTTCATCGGATGCCAGCTGGCATTTTCCGTTTGAGCGGATCGAGGTTTTCTGTCATCACCGAACGATAATGACCGAAGAGATGGAACGCCTGTTGGATTCGCGCGGAATGGACGCGAATTTTGAAACTCTGTCGTGGCAGATGATCGATAAGGAAGAACGGTGGGGATATGTTCAGGAAGATCGCGCGTTCATTGATGCTATATTGAACGGAGCCAAACCGCCTGTGACCGCCGAGGACGGATTTAAGTCAGTAGAATTGGTCGAGTCGGTATATGATGCGATAAAGACGGGGGAACGAAAGCGGTTTGACTGATCGCGGATTTGGGATTGTGGTGGTACTGACGGACTTCAAGAACTTTTGCGGCGCTTAGTTCGTAAACTTGATTCAAGGGTAGCCTGCTCATTGGGAAACTATGATTCAATGCCAAAATTGTGGTAATTCAAACACCGGCGAGAGCAACTTTTGCAGGTTTTGCGGCACGCGGATGGCCGCGCCGCAGCCTCAGCAAGCTCCCGGATATGACTACGCGCCGCCGCGCCCGTACGTTTGGCAGACCGACGAATTTCAGACAAAAAACGAGACGCGGAAAAAGGCGCAGATGATGGCAAACCAGCCGGCGACGGGTCAATATCCTGCAGTTCACGCCTATTCTTCGCCGCAGCAATACCAACAGCCTTATCATTGCCCAAACTGCATGAGCACGTATTTGCCGCGAATGGAACGGCGGATCTCGACCGCGGGCTGGATCGTGTTTGCCGTGCTGCTTGTTGCTTTTTTTCCGTTATTTTGGGTAGGGCTGCTGATAAAAGAGGATGTTTACGTCTGCCAGGTGTGCAACGCCCGGGCTCGCTAACGTGCGTAATAGCCCTTCGGGTGTTCGATCTTGATCGCCGGATTAGTGCTCATAACCTCAACCTTGTGATAACCCTTTTTCATGTGAGTCGACAGGTACGTCAACGCAAACTGGCGGTTCAACATTATTGAAAGGTCCTTAAAAAACGGGTCAAAACTGATCGGGGCTATAGATCCCTGAAAGAACGCGCTGCCTCCCGTCTCGTCCGAAAGCCGCTGCAGGCCGCCCTGAGCAACCAGAACCAGATTGCCGCCACCATTTTCGGTAAGACTCGCGGGCGAGTAGATCGTATATATTGCAACGCTTTTCCTTTGTGCGCGAAGGATCGCACGGTCAAGATCAAGGCTCTGCGATGGCGATATTCCGCTGAGACCTTGCGAAGCGTCCAACCCGTCGGAGATCAGAATAATTGCCCGGCGCCCGTACGGGAGAGCGTCGAATCTGTCCAACGCGTCAATAACCCCGTCGTAAGGGTTGCGCGGAGCGGTTGCGGCACTGCTTGTCACGATCCTTATCTGTTGTGACGCCTTTTCCAGGTTGTCGGTAAACCGCTGAGTGACCTGAAGCGAACCTCCGCGAACATACGCAACCATCACACGAGACCCGCGCGGCAACGCGGTGATGAACCGCTTCAACTGCTGGATCTGAAGGTTGAAGTTCGACGAAAGGTCATCCTGGATCAGCACCGCAAGCGTAAGTGGCGTGTTTGCAACACTTCGTATTGACAGAATCGTCTGTTCATCCTTATCCTCTTTGACTATCAGTCGGTCTGCCTGGATAAATTCCTCGGCCTGATCCTGCTTGAGTTCCTTTTTGGTAAAGATAGAAATAGGGATCGTAACAGTACGGACACGTTGATTTTGCTTGGGTTGGGGTTCCTGATCCTGTGCAAACGCACCTATGCAAATAAACGGAAGTACCAGTGCGGCGGCGATCACATTTAGAAATCGGCAAGTTCTCATAGCTGTTGCACGATCGGACGTTACCTAACCACAATTATACTTCAATTTTGGCGATAATACTTTCTGATGCGTAAAGTTTGAATTAAGTTTGTGCAGTTTGTAAAGTAAAACAGTAAAAATGGACGAATTAACGCCGATCTACGACGTCACGAAAAAAGATCTTGCCAAAGGGCGGAATCTCAAGATCGCCGCATGGTCGGCACCTGTGGTTCTTGCGGGGCTTCCCGCCGTGATCTTCCTGTTTTTGTCGGTCGTTTTTGGAACGACTCCGCCGGTCGCTGCAACCTTTTTCTTTCTCGGCCTGATCTTGACGATAATTGGGTTTGTCACCGGGCTGGCATTTTCCGGCTATTTTGCATACCGCTACTCGAACTGGAGCAAAGAAATGCGTGAACGCATTGCCGCCGACGGTATAAAGGCCGGCGAGATCGACTGGTTTAGAAACGAAATGAAAACCTCTGAAAAACGGGCGCTGCATGAGGCCGAACGTTCCGATCCGCTGCTTGCGGATGCCTATCGCGAAACGCTCGCTTCACGTCTGACGGCGACCCGCATTATCAAATCTTCAAAACGCGAATTGCTGCTCGCACGTCGGCGCGAAACGAAGCTCAAATATCTGAAAAGCCAGAATGCCGAGAGATTTTTGGAGGAGGTAAAAGGCGATATCGACAAACTTTCATCGATCAACGGAGAAGCCAAAGAAATGCTCGTCGAGGCCGAAAGCCGACTGCAAATGATCGAAGCCGCCGCAACGCGCGGGACCAATCTTGCGAATGCGGAGCTTGCTCTTGAACGGCTGTCGGCACGCACGGCAGAGCTCCCGCTTGCTCTCGAAGCTGCAAGAATGCAGGAAGAGATAAGAAAAGAACTCGAAACGGGCGATTACAAACTGGATGAATTAACAGCGGGCGAGCAAGCTGAGACAGACGAGAGTAGCGAAAGAGAACCGCAAAGCCGTTCGAACGTATGAATTGAACCTGGTGTTAACAGGTGGGAAGCTTTCTATCCCTCGCGGAACATCAGAGCCGCAATCTATGGCGAGTCTTTAACATGAAAGATCGCACCGAAAAACGGCATTGGCCTCCCGTTCTTCATATGTTGGCTCAATTATTATTTCGTCCGGTGACTAACTTCGAAGAAAATTCCTTCGCTAGGGTTGATTATACCACAGCGACCGAGTGCAACAAACCCGCCGTCCTTACTGCTCGGTTTGAAATTCCTGTGGCTGGATGTCTTTGCGTTTGAGGACACGGTCGAGCATTTCCGCGCATTCGGCGCTGCGTGAGGCAAGCTGGGCATCGATCTGGGCCTGGGAATTTTTGAGTTGGTAAAATTCGTCCGCAATATGAAGTGCTGCGAGGATCGCAACCTTAAGCGAGTCAACCGTCAGCGTGCCTGACGAGATCTCACGCATCTTTCCGTCAACATATTCCGCAAGATGCAAAATGTATTCGTTATCGCCATCCGATCGAATGCTGTAGGTTTGATTATAAATCTCCACACGGATCGATTGTTCGGCGGAGTCTGCTTTTCTTTTTCCACTAAGCATAATTAGGATCTCCCGACGGCCTCGGCAACCTCGGAATCGATAATAGTCATTGCATCAAGCATCGCTTCGACCTTAAGCTGGATCGCGTCACGCTCTGACAAAAGGTCTTCGACCTTTTCTT
This sequence comes from Pyrinomonadaceae bacterium, assembly GCA_035494575.1. GTDB lineage: Bacteria > Acidobacteriota > Blastocatellia > Pyrinomonadales > Pyrinomonadaceae > OLB17. Next base: position 4,455 of record DATJGV010000243.1, read on the forward strand.
CCAGACGCTGCTTTTCGGTCGAAAGCGTGCTAACCTCGCGACGCAATCCGGCATTTTCACGCTCGATCTTTTCTTTTTCTTCCCGCATCTTTTTCGCAAACTCGATCGTCAGATAGATCTTGTCTTCGAGGTGCGAGAATTTTTCCATTCCCGATAGGCCATTCATCACGGAGTCTCCATTGCAGGGAGCAATTGCACTGTCGCTACGATTATGTTTATTTTCAGCGAAAACTTCAAGTAACTTATGAGGTTTTTCCTAAACTCTTGGTTTTACAGCAATTTCCGCTTCGAGTCGAGCGATAATTTGTTGATGTAATTCGTCAACTTCTTGTTCGATCAATGTTCGCTCGTCGTTGCGGTACGTGAGCCGTACGGTTACAGAGCGTTCGTCATCAGCCATGCCCTTTCCTTCGTAAACATCGATGAATTCGACCCGCCGCAGAAGTTCAACGTTTTGATCGACGATAGCGTCGTTGATCTCACTGAAGGAAACGCTGCGTTTCGCGAGAAGCGATACGTCGCGGACGATTGACGGGTATTTCGGCAGCGGCCGATAAACGATTGGCATCGTGTTGGCTGATAGCAGTGTTTGCAGATCGATCTCGGCAACGAAAACCGGCTGACGAAATTTATAGTGAGCCGATAATTCGTCCCCAAGACGGCCCAGATATCCCACCTTTTTTCCGTTTAACAGAACAGCCGCCGTCTGGCCATTGCGGAGATGTCTAACAGCATCTGCTGCGAATTCGATTCCGGAAATGCCGGCGGCATCGAGCGCGGTTTCGAGAGATCCTTTCGCATCGTAAAAATCGAGCGGCCGCGTCGGAGTCGCCCGATCTTCAAGCATTTCGCCGCCCGTAACGACCAGCCCAAAAAGCTCGCGTTCGTACGGAAGATGGTCCTCGCCTCCGCGAGCGCCAAAAACCTTACCGATCTCAAAAAGCGAAACATCACGCCGCTGATGATTAAAATTTGTGCGAACGGCGTCCAGCAATCCAGGCATCAGCGTAGGCCGCATGCGAACGGCGCCTTCGATCACGGAATCCTGCAAGGTTACAAATTTCTCAACCGACGCATCATCGACGATTCCCGGAACGAGCTCGAATGTCCCGTCAAACGATCTGTCGATAAAGCTGTACGAGATCGCTTCGTCAAATCCCAGGTCGGTCAGCGATTGCCGCAGGTGAGCCTTTCGCATTTCATATGGCTGATATTCGCCGGCACCGTATGCAGGCGGTAATTCGTCGGCGATGTTTTCGTAGCCGGTGTGGCGGGCGACTTCCTCGACGAGGTCTTCTTCGATGGCAATATCGTGACGCCAGGAAGGAGCTGTGAAGATTTTGGGTTTTAGATCTTGGATCTGAGATTGGTCTGACGCCGAAATTCCAAGTGCGTCCAAAATACGCAAGCAGTCTTCGATTTCGACGTTTAATCCGGTCAATCGTTTTACCGCGGCTGAAATGTCGTTTGACCCAATTTGTTTCGCCACGAATGGCGTTTGGTAAACATCGATAAATTCGCCGCGTTCGCCGCCGGCAAGTTCGCAGATCAGATCGGTCGCACGGTTCGAGGCGTTTATCAGATTCTGTATATCGACGCCGCGTTCGAAGCGG
>DATJGV010000244.1:0-5332 GCA_035494575.1 Pyrinomonadaceae bacterium
ACGCGCCGTGGACCTGCGGCATGCACCGCAAGGTATAAGCATCCTGAACGTTTGACGGATCGAACCCGCGAACAAACTCGCTTTCTGTCAGGATCTCGCGCAAATTCTTTGCGCACTCGATCTGCCGCGGATGCGGTCTCAAGGCATGAATTCTTTCATCAAACGCAGAAACCGTTCCATGTAATGCCTCAAGGCTCAAGCAGCCAGAAATGTCCGAAAGATCAGCCAGCCGTTTTGCCTTCCACGTTTCCAGCAAGCCAACGGCTGTCATCACCGTGGTACCGTTCGTCAGCGCAAGCCCTTCTTTCGCCGCCAGCGTCACCGGCGTGAGTCCGGCGGCCGGCAGCACCGCGTGCCCGCGCATGACCTCGCCGCGAAACTCCGCCTTTCCTTCTCCGATCAGCACGCACGCAAAATGCGCCAGCGGTGCAAGATCGCCACTTGCACCGAGACTTCCCTTTTCCGGAATAATCGGATGCACGCCGCGATTGAGAAATTCGAGGATCAATTCGAGAGTTTCGAGCCGAATGCCCGAAAACCCTCGTGCAAGCGTGTTCGCGCGGATCAGCATGATCGCTCGCACCGTCGGCGTGTCAAACGGTTTACCGACACCCACCGCATGGCTAACCACGATGTTTCGCTGCAGCAGCGCAGCCTCATCGCGACTGATGATCTTGTCCTTGAACGCCCCAAACCCCGTGGTAATGCCGTACGCGATCTCACCGCGTTCCAGCAATACTTCAACAGCACGTGAACAACGGTTTACCTTTGCCTTCGCGTTTTCTGACAACACAACACGCGGCTCACCGGGCTCGCCATACGCCACAGCAATTACCTGTTCAAAAGTGAGGGTTTCCCCATCTATGAAAATATCCGCCATACTTATTTTCTGCTGTTTAATTGGTCAATTATTAATTATTAATTAACTAATTAAACAACAGACTGCCATTCTTCATTATTCGACCGACTTGGAGCGATCCAAATTCGTAAGCGATCGCACGGTAGTCTTCGGTTTCCAAAATCAGCAGATCAGCTCGCTTTCCAGCTTCAACGGAACCGACTGCGCGCCCCAGCCCTACAGCATGAGCCGCGTTTATTGTTGCAGCGTTTAGAACCTCGGACGGCAGCAATCTTTGATATCGGCTCGCGATCGCCATTGCCATCGGCTGCGACGGGCATGGTGCCGAGCCGGGATTGTAATCCGTCGAAAGAGCGACCACGCAGCCCGCATCGATCAGCTTTCGCGCGTCGGCAAAATGCGTTGAGCCAAAATTAAAATTTACCGTCGGCGTGACGACGCCTATCGTCTTCGACGCGGCCAAAAGCTTTATTTCTTCATCGGAGATCGCGTCGAGATGATCGATCGATGTCGCGCCCATTTCGATAGCCAGCCGGCTGCCGCCAAGGTTCGTGAATTCATCGACATGTGCCTTGAGTTGAAACCCCATGCTTTTTGCCGTTTCCAGTATGTGTTTCGATTGCGCCGGCGTGAACGCCCCTTTTTCACAAAAGACATCGCAGAAAAATGGCGTTCGTCCATGGAAACTTGACGCCACGAACCATTTCCAAGCGGTTGAAAGCATCGTATCGCAGATCAAATTGACGTACTTTTGTGGGTTATCCTTAACTTCGGGCGGAATCGCATGGGCCGCAAGAAACGTGGGCACTATATCGACCGGATGCGTTTTATCGAGCGCTGCGATGACCTCGAGCATTTTTAGTTCGGTTTCGGTATCAAGGCCGTAACCTGTTTTTATCTCAACAGTTCCGGTGCCGCAAGCGAGCATCTTATCGAGCCGTTCACGGCTGGCCGCGACCAATTCTTCAATACTCGCGGCTCGCGTATCCCGAACGGTCGAAATTATGCCGCCGCCGGATGCGAGAATTTCGAGATAATCCGCGCCTTTTATTTTCGACTCAAATTCGTTTAAGCGGTCGCCAGCGAAAACGATATGCGTGTGCGGATCGACAAACGCGGGACACACGACCCGTCCTTCCGCATCGATAACCTCGCCGGCCTCAAATTGCCGAAGAATTTCGTCCGTCGAACCTGTCGCGACGACTTTACCTTCATGAATCGAAACGGCGCCGTTCACGATCAGGCCGACATCCTGCATATCGCGGCCGCGTTTCACTCCGGAGGGTGACGCGCACGTGACCATTTGCGCGGCGTTTCTTACTATCAGATCGACTTTTTGCATATTGCGTGAACAACAAAATTCTAACACGCGCGTTTACGAGCGTTAAACCTCGTCTATCCAACTATTTGCCTTTTGGTGAAAATAGGTTTAAGTTAGGCAAAAAGAAAAGGAGAAACATTATTATGCAGCAGGGCCCATCTGTCACACCCGATCTGGTTTGGGACGCGGTGACCGGTTTTCAACGTTCGGCGGCGATCAAAGCCGCTATTGATCTTGAGATTTTCACGCACATCGGCGCGGGTGCCAAAACCGCGACGGCGATCGCCGAGGCCGCCGGGGCATCGGAGCGCGGCGTTCGCATTCTTTGCGACACGCTGACCGTTCTCGGCTTTTTAAGCAAATCGGGAAACGAATATTCGCTAACGGACGTTTCCGCAACGTTTTTGGACAAAAAATCGCAAGCCTATCTTGGCAGCGTCACTGATTTCCTAATGTCTCCGCAGCAGAAAGCGGGCTTCGAAAACCTTACCGAATCGGTAAAACACGGCGGCGCGGTCGAGAACGGAAATGCGTCGATCAGCCCCGAGAGCGCGATGTGGGTCACATTTGCCCGCTCGATGATGCCGATGGTTTTTCCCGCCGCTCAAAGAATTCCGGAAAATATCGGTTTTCCCCAGGACCGGAAACTTAAGGTTCTCGATATCGCCGCCGGCCACGGCCTTTTCGGCATCATGGTTGCAAAACAATATCCGAATGCCGAGGTCTATGCAGTTGACTGGGCGAATGTGCTGACGGTCGCGACCGAAAATGCGAAACATTTCGGCGTCGCCGGCCGACATCATTTAATCCCGGGCAGCGCGTTCGAAGCTGATTTCGGCGATGGCTACGACGTTGTGCTGCTGACGAATTTTCTGCACCATTTCGATGAAGCGACCAACATCGAACTGTTGAAAAGGATCAACGACGCAATGACGCCGGACGGCAAATTGCTGACGCTCGAATTTGTGCCGAACGATGACCGCATATCGCCGCCATTCGAGGCCCTTTTCCCGCTCGTTATGCTCGCCGCCACACCGTCGGGCGACGCTTATACGTTTGCTGAATTAAAACGGATGTTCGAGGCCGCCGGTTTTTCGCACAACGAGCACATCCCGCTCGCACCGACGCCGATGCACCTTTTGGTCTCGACAAAATAAAGGTTCAGAAGTTTTCTTTGGCGATCTTTTTGTGAATGTTCCCGATTTCCATCAAGGCCGCCGAACAATACAGCTTGTGATAATCGGCAACCATCAATCCCGACTTGATAACGGGATCGGTTGCCGTTAATTTTTGCGCATCCTCGACAGTTTCGACGTTAAAAATGAACATCCCGCGCCAGTCGTTCTTGTCACCGAATGGTCCGGCCACGACAAGCTTTCCTTCATCCGCGAGCCGGTGAATATTCGCAAAATGTCCCTTGAAAATCTCGTCGCGCTCCTTTCCCTCGGGTATCGTTTTCGGCCCTGTTTTTAGGATTACCAGAACATAATTCCTCATCCCCATCTTGTCGGCGCCCAAACGTTTTGCAAGCTCTGCGTCGAATGCCGGATTGGCTCTGTCGGCCGAGGCCGTCGTCTGCGCCTGAGATATCGAGACGCAAAACAAACAAACGATAGTGATTCCAAAAATGTAACCTATATTTTTCATGTTCTTTTGTTCCTTAAACTTCGGACGTGCGGATGTCCGAAAAGCGAGATTTGATGGGTCTAATTCGATTTTTTTGTGTCGTCGTTCTGTGCATTCTCTGGAAAAGCCTTCTTAACCACGGAACACACCGAACGGAACACAGAAAAATCGTCTTTTAGACAGCCTCTTTAACCCGACGCAATTATATTTATTTCCGCATTTTTTACAATCTGTTTTTACAGCTATCATAATTAAAACCTATGAGCCGAATAGTAAAAGCCCCGACCGGTACCGATCTGACCTGTAAAAACTGGCTTATCGAAGCCGCGTACCGGATGATCCAGAACAACCTCGACCCTGAGGTTGCGTTCGATCCCGAAAACCTGATCGTTTACGGCGGGCGAGGAAAAGCGGCGCGAAATTGGGAATGTTTCGACGCGATTTTGGAAAGCCTGAAAAATCTAAACGAAGACGAAACGCTTCTCGTCCAGTCCGGCAAACCCGTCGGTGTTTTCAAAACTCACGCGGACGCACCGCGTGTTCTGCTTGCAAATTCGAACATCGTTCCGCATTGGGCGACGCAGGAACAATTTGATAAATATGAGCGGGAAGGCCTGATGATGTACGGCCAGATGACCGCGGGCAGCTGGATATATATCGGCACGCAGGGCATCTTGCAAGGCACGTACGAAACGTTTGGCTCGCTCGCGCGGCAGCACGGCTGGGGCAGCCTTGCCGGAAAGCTTGTGCTAACCGCTGGCCTCGGCGAAATGGGCGGTGCCCAGGCGCAGGCGATAACATTCAACGGCGGAGTCGGGTTGCTTGTCGAGGTCGATCCGTGGCGGATCGAGCGGCGGCTGCAATTGAAACAGATCGATGTTGCTGCGAAAGGTCTGGATGACGCCATTGCGCTTGCGCGCGAGGCCGTCGACAACAAGGAGCCGAAATCCATCGCAATTTTGGGCAACGCCGCCGAGGTGCATTGGCAATTACTCGAACGCGGCATCGTCCCCGATATTGTCACCGACCAAACCTCCGCTCACGATGTTCTTTACGGCTACATTCCGCTCGGACTCTCCGTCGAAGAGGCCGGCGAGCTGAGAAAATCAAACCAGACGGAGTACGAAAAACGCGCGATGGCCTCGATGGCTCGTCACGTCGAGGCAATCCTGGAGTTCCAGCGTCGCGGATCGGTCGTTTTTGATTACGGCAACAATCTGAGGCAGCGTGCTTATGATAACGGGGTTCTTAATGCGTTCGATTATCCGGGATTCGTTCCTGCCTACATTCGTCCGCTATTTTGTGAGGGCAAAGGCCCATTCCGCTGGGTCGCTCTTTCCGGCGAACGCGAGGACATTTACAAAACCGATCAGGCGATAATGGACCTTTTTCCGGAAAACGACCATCTCGCCCGTTGGCTTACTATGGCGCAGGAACAAGTCGAGTTTCAGGGACTTCCGGCTCGTATCTGCTGGCTCGGTTACGGCGAACGCGCAAAAGCCGGTCTCAAATTAAACGAAATGGTC
>DATJGV010000245.1:0-6998 GCA_035494575.1 Pyrinomonadaceae bacterium
CCGCCCGGCCTATGGTGCTATCGAATCGATCGCAAGCGCATCATTATCGGCGGAGCATTGAGCGACGGCGGCGGGCTTTACCATTGGCTTAAAGAAAATCTGAAATTGACTGGCAGCGATAACAGAATCGAAAACGAGATCGCACGGCGAACGCCCGACGGACACGGTCTGACGTTCCTTCCGTTCCTCGCGGGCGAACGCAGCACCGGATACCACGAATCGGCACACGGCGCGGTCATAGGTCTTCGAACTGCTACTGACGCGGTTGATATTCTGCAAGCCGCTCTTGAATCCGTCGCATACCGCTTTGCCGAGATATTCGATCAAATTACCAGCGCTGTAAAGGTGAAAGAGATCATCGCGTCAGGCGGCGCTCTTCGCGAGTCGCCCGTGTGGACGCAGATGATAGCGGACGTGCTCGCACGCGATATGTCGCTGCCGGACACCCGTGAAGCGTCATCCCGCGGTGCCGTTTTGCTCGCGCTCGAAGCGATAGGCAAAATAGAAGGTATTGAAAAAACTCAGACGCCAAAAGGCCAAGGGTTTAAGTTTGATAAAAAGCGGAATGCGGTTTACTCGAGGGCGCGCAAACGACACGACAAATTCTATAACGAAATGGCCGCCAAATATTGACAAACATTGCCATTGATCCAATAATTAAGTTTTAAGAGGTTTGTGTATGGCAACTACAACGATGAATATTTCGCTGCCCGATTCGATGAAAGCGTTCATCGACGAGAGGTTGCGTGACGACGGTTACGGAACCGCAAGCGAGTACGTCCGCGAATTGGTCCGTGAGGACCAAAAACGCCGCGAAGAGAAAAAGCTTGAAGCACTGTTACTAAAGCGGTTGGGTGGCAGCAAAGGAGATTTTGATATTAAGAAGGTGCGAGCCGAGCTTTCAAAACGCATTGCCAAAAATAAATGAAGGTTGAATATGCTGACGGCGTTTTCGAAGAATTGGTCAACCTTTCATTTTACCTCGCCGAACGCGACGAAGAGATCGCGCAAAGATTTTTAGACGCGTGCGACGAAACTTTTCAACTTTTGGCTCAGAACAACTTGCTCGGAGCAGTGCGGAATTTTAAGAATAAAAAGCTCTCTGAAGTTCGGATGTGGAGAATTAAGGGATTTAACAGCTATCTGGTTTTTTATATTCCCACGCCGACAGGTATAAAAATATTGCACACTTTGCACAGCGCGACTGATTACAATCGCGCTTTCGAGAATGAATAATAAACATTTTCCTGATAAAACTATTTCATGGCAACCGCAACAAAATTAAAAAAATCGACCGATCTTGACCAGCTTTCAATTAACACCATCCGCACGCTTTCGCTTGATGCCGTGCAAAAGGCGAATTCCGGCCATCCGGGTTTACCGCTCGGTATGGCGCCGGCGGCGTATGTGCTGTGGACAAAATTTCTGCGGCACAACCCTAAAAACCCAAAATGGTTCAACCGCGACCGCTTTTTGCTGTCGGCCGGGCACGGGTCGATGCTGCTTTATTCATTGCTGCATCTGACCGGGTATGACTTGCCGCTCGAGGAATTAAAACGGTTTCGCCAGCTTCACTCAAAAACCCCCGGGCATCCTGAAAACGTTCTAACTCCGGGTGTCGAGATCACAACAGGGCCGCTCGGTCAGGGCTTTGCTAACGGTGTCGGAATGGGCATGGCGCAAAAGCATCTTGCAGCGCTTTACAACAAACCGGGCCACGCAGTTATCGATCATTTTATCTACTGTATCTGCTCGGACGGCGATCTGATGGAGGGCGTCAGTTACGAATCGGCATCGCTTGCGGGACATCTGAAACTCGATAACCTGATATATCTCTACGACGACAACCACGTCACAATTGACGGGTTTACCGATCTGGCGTTTACCGAAAATGTAACGAAACGTTTCGAGGCCGCCGAATGGCACGTGTCCGAGGTTGACGACGGCAACGACCTGAAGGCGATCGAACGCGCTATCCGCGAGGCGCAAAAGATAAAAGGCAAGCCAAAGCTGATCCGCATCAAGACCGTCATCGGTTACGGCATGCCGAAACAGGGCACGAACAAAGCCCACTCCGACGCTCCGGGCGAAGAGGCCGTTCGCGAAACCAAACGTAATCTCGGCTGGCCGGAAGACAAACATTTCTTTATCCCGAAAGAGGTTCTCGCACATTTTCGTGAGGCCGTAAAGAACGGCTCAAAGTATGAAAAAGAATGGGAAGCCGCGGTCAAGAAATACGAAAAGGCATTTCCGGAACTCGGTAAAAGTTTTGCTGATACGCGTACGGCGCGGCTTCCCGAAGGATGGGAAAGATCTCTTCCAGGCTTCAAGGATGTCGAGGCAAAAGCAACTCGCGCTTATTCGGGTGAAGTAATAAACGCTATCGCGGGTGCGATCCCTCAGATGATCGGCGGTTCGGGCGATCTCACGCCGTCGAACAACACTTACATCAAATCGTCCGCCGATTTTCAGCCCGGGCAATATCAGAATCGGAATATCCATTTCGGCATTCGTGAACACGCTATGGGTTCGACGATGAACGGCATGGCCCTTTACGGCAGCGTTATTCCGTTCGGCGGCACGTTCCAGACATTTAGTGACTATATGCGGCCGGCGATCCGGCTTGCCGCTCTCTCGCACATTCGCGTTTTGTTCGTTTTCACACACGATTCGATCGGGCTTGGCGAAGACGGGCCGACGCACCAGTCGGTCGAACACCTCGCCGCCCTTCGCGCAATTCCCAACCTTGCCGTTATTCGGCCTTGCGATGCACACGAAGTTCGCGAGGCGTGGCGTGCCGCGCTCAGACGCGATAATGGCCCGACATCTTTCGCGCTTTCGCGACAAAAGGTTATGGTGATCGACCGAAAGAAATATGCGGACGCTCGCGGGCTTCACAAAGGCGCGTATGTTTTGGCCGAGGCCCACACAAAGGACGGCAACTCCACAACGCCGAAGCTTATCCTGATCGCTACCGGTTCCGAGGTCGGCCTGGCGATCGAGGCCCGTGAACATCTTACAAAGAGTGGTATCCCGACCCGCGTCGTCTCAATGCCCTGTTGGGAATTTTTTGACGCGCAGTCCGCGGGTTATAAGGAATCCGTCTTACCGTCCGCTGTAAAAGCGCGGCTTGCGATCGAAGCCGGCGTTTCACTTGGTTGGTCGAAATACGTAGGCGATGCGGGCGACACGCTGACCGTTGACCGCTTCGGCGAATCCGCTCCGGCTGAAGATGTCTTTCGCGATTTCGGATTTACCGTCGAAAACGTTATCAGGAAGGCTAAACGATTGCTCAAGTAATTCAAATTGATCGGTTTACCACCGCTTCGCAGATCATTGGTAGATGGACATTCATTCGATCAAAACGCCGAGTCTTTTGCTGGATCTTGAGCGCGTGAAAACGAATGGCGAACGGATCGGCAACGTCGCCAAACAAAATAACGTGCGGCTTCGGCCTCATATCAAAACCCACAAATGTATTGAAGTCGCGAGAATTCAAACGGCCGGGCACGACGGAGCGATCACGGTATCGACGCTAGCCGAGGCAAAGGCCTTTTCAAAGCATGGTTTTTCGGACATCACGTATGCGGTGCCGATAGAACGCGGCAAATTTGAAGAGGCAATAGAGATTTTGCATAGCGGTGTAAAGCTAAATCTGCTCAGCGACGACGCTGCAACGGTGAAAGATCTCGACGAAGCGAGCGGAAAGGCCGGCGTTAATTTTAACGTTTTTCTGAAGATCGATTGCGGAACACATCGCGTCGGCGTCGAACCCCATACGGCCGCGGCGATGGACATACCACGGCAAATATCCGACGCCGCAAACCTCAATTTTGCCGGCATTCTCACCCATGCGGGACATTCTTACGATGTGAGATCGGTCGAGGCGGTCAAGGAGGTTGCACGTCACGAACGCGACTGCATGGTTGAGTTAGCCGAAAGGCTTCGGGATGCAAGTATCGAAGTTCCCATCGTTAGCATCGGCTCAACACCGACGATCAATCATGTTGATCATCTGAAAGGCGTTGACGAGGTCCGGCCCGGAAACTACATATTCTTTGACGCGTTTCAGGCAACCCTCGGCAGCTGCAGCTTTGATGATACTGCCCTGACGGTTCTCGCTGCAGTCATTCATCGTGACACGCAACGGCAGAAGATCGTGGTTGATGCCGGGGCGATCGCGCTCTCAAAAGACCGCGGGCCGGTCAGTATCGACCCCGGCTGCGGTTACGGCCATGTGCTTGATCTTGACGGCAATGAAACGGGTATGCGGGTCACATCGCTTTCGCAAGAGCATGGTGAGATTCAGGCAGCTGACGATGCCGCGCTCGCACGTTTTCCCGTGGGCTCGCGGGTTCGAATCCTCGCCAATCATTCGTGCCTGACCGCCGCACAGCATTCGCATTACAATGTGCTCGAGAATATGGAAATTGTAGATCGATGGGACATTCATAGAGGTTGGTAGAAATGAGTAAGGAAATTCTTCTTGAACAATTTGCGGCCTGTTACGACGAAAACGGCTGGTTTGTCGCTCTCCTGAACGCGCTCGAAGGCGTTACGGCTGATCAAGCCGCGTGGAAACCGGAGAACGTCGATAATTCGATCTGGGAAAACGTCAATCACCTGATCTTTTGGAACGAACGCTGGCTGCAGCGTTATCGCGGTGAGTTGAACAAGCCGGAGGACGTCGAAAACAAGGGCACGTTTCACTCCGGCGAAACCGATTGGCAGGCGACGCTTGAAAAATTGAACGCGGTTATGGCCGAATGGCGCGAAAAGTTGAGATCTATCGATGAAGACAAGCTCGCGTCACCTGTAAATTCGGAATACCACGCTCCGTGGCGGTCACCGCTCGCTCACCAAAATATCCACAATGCCTATCACATCGGGCAAATAGTCCTCCTCAGAAAACTGCAGGGAAGCTGGAACCCAGACCACGGCGTTTCATAAATCCTGGAAATCTTAACAGAGATGAAGGGGATGAAATGGATTCAACCAACTAAATCCCGTTTATCCCCTTTATCCCTGTCCGAAATAACGATTGCGTTCCAGACCGATTTTTGGCTCAATTAAGATATGGCCAAATCGGGCGGTGAGTCCATAACCGCGATCATTGCCGCTATTGCCGGCAATCTGTTGATCGCCGTCACAAAATTCGTCGCCGCTGCTTTCACCGGCAGTTCAGCAATGCTGTCCGAGGGGATCCACTCGGTCGTGGATACCGGAAACGGCTTGTTAATGCTGCTCGGCGTTCGCAACAGCCGCAAACCACCTGACGAAGAGCATCCTTTCGGACACGGACGCGAGCTTTACTTTTGGTCGCTGGTCGTAGCGTTTAGCATTTTCGGCATAGGCGGCGGCGTTTCCATTTACGAAGGGGTCACCCACCTTATCCATCCGGAACAAATCGTCGATCCCGTTTGGAATTATTCGGTGCTTGGCTTGTCTGCGGTTTTTGAAAGCATCACGTGGTATTTCGGATGGAAAGCCTTTTCAAAAACACTGCGCGGACATTCGCCGCTGCGGGCGATCCAGCTTAGCAAAGATCCGACAAGTTTTACCGTAGTACTGGAGGATACGGCTGCTCTAGCCGGTTTACTTATCGCCTTTCTGGGCGTCTTTTTTGGCCACGAATTGGGCATTCCATATTTTGACGGAGCTGCATCGATACTCATCGGTGTTTTGCTGTGCTTTGTGGCGCTAATACTAGGGGCCGAGTCGCGAAGCCTGCTGATCGGCGAAGCGGTCGATAAAGAAACTCTCCGCGGCATTCGCCAGATTGCCGAATCGGAGCCGTGCGTCGAAAAGGCTCTCAAGATCTTAACGATATTTATCGGTCCAAACGACGTTGCGTTGACCATGGAATTAAGATTTGAACGGGGTGTCGAGGCTGTTGCACTGCGAACGGCGATTCGTCATATAGAACAAAGCGTAAAAGAGAAATATCCGCGAATCAACCGAGTTTATTACGAGGCCGAATCGCTCTCCGATCAGGAATTAAAACAGACGAACACCGCAGCATGATGGTGGATCTGACAACCTCTCAATCAACGCTTGCGAACAATTGACGCTCGGCCTTTCTCAATTTGCTGACCGTATCTTTTTCGAGCGGAGTGTTCGGCGGCAGCAGAATGTTTGTATTAAAAACCATAATGCTGGCCACGCGTTTTTTCGGTTCAAAATCGATGTAGCTGATAAATCCGTTCTGGTCGCCGCCATGTCCGAGGTGCAGCGTTTTTTCACGGCTGTCGAGAAAAAATATCAGCCCAATATCGGTGGTAAACCCGGCGTTACCGTTTGCGTCCTCGGCTGCCGGAATCTCTGGCCGCCACATTTCCTCAAGCGACGAACGTATTAGGACGCCGTCATAAACGTTCTGTTTTTTCGGGTCGCCGATCAGGAAATTGAGATACTTGATCATATCGGGCAGCGGCGAATTCAGTCCGCTGTTCGAAACCGTGATGCCCGTGTTTGCATCAAAACGTGCCGTCGTCCGCTTGCCGTTCTCGATGTAATAGGACGCCGAGCGGTCCTTCAAAAGGTGATACGGCGTTGCGTCAAAATAACTGTGATACATCTCGAGCGGTTTGAAAATATTCTTGTCGATATAAACCTCATAATCGTCACCGCTTAGCTTTTCAATTATCTTGCCGAGAAAAATTATCGCGGGGTTCGAATAGCTAAATTTGCTGCCCGGTTTAAAAAGTATCTCTGTATAAGGCAGCATCGCGACAAGCTGCGAATACTCGGTAGGCTCGAACGGCTCCCAATCGAGCCCTTTGTCCCAAGGCCAGGTCGGGTTGCGAAACCCCGCCGAGTGCGTCATCAGCATACGAATGGTTATGTCGTCCATCGAACCGTACGGATCATGCACCGCACGAAGCTCAGGCAGATATTTCGTTACCGGATCATCAAGTTTTAACAACCCCCGGTCGCGAAGCTGCATGATCGCGATGCCGGTAAACGGTTTCGTATTCGACGCCCAGTGATAAATGGTG
>DATJGV010000246.1:0-8670 GCA_035494575.1 Pyrinomonadaceae bacterium
AATTCCTATCCGACAGAAGGGAACAAGCACATGTCTAACATTTCGATCCAACTAATACGAATCTTTCTTGCCTCATTATTACTTACTTCTTGCATGGGCATTTTTGCACAGACGCGGCAAAAAAATTCTCTAAGCGATCAAAAACTTTCGCCCGACGAGCTTAAGGAAAAGCGTTTGAAATGGTTTCGCGACGCCCGATTCGGAATGATGATCCACTGGGGACTTTATTCCGTTCCGGCAGGCACGTGGAAGGGAAAACAGATACCCGGCCTTGGCGAATGGATAATGAACCACGCCGAAATTCCTGTTGCGGAATACGAACAACTAGCCAAGCAATTCGACCCGGAAAAGTTCGACGCCCAGGCAATAGTCGATCTCGCCAAAAATGCCGGGATGAAATACATCGTAATAACCGCAAAACATCACGACGGATTTGCGATGTATCACTCAAAGGTCAGCAAATATAACATCTATGATGCGACGCCGTTTCACCGCGACCCGATGAAGGAACTCGCCGACGCCGCGCAAAAAGCCGGTATTAAGCTTTGCTTTTATTATTCGCAAACACAGGATTGGCACGAACCTGACGCCGTCGGCAACACCTGGGACTTTAAAGATGACAGCAAAAAGGATTTTGAAAAATACCTTAAGGAAAAGGTCGAGCCGCAGGTGCGCGAGCTTCTGACAAACTACGGTCCGATCGGGCTTATATGGTTCGATACGCCGCGAAACATTACTAAAGAACAGAGCAAGGAGCTAGTCGATCTGGTCCACTCTATCCAGCCCGATTGTCTCGTGTCGGGACGCGTCGGCCATGGTTTGGGCGATTACGATTCGGCCGGCGATAACCAGATAAGCGTCGGCAAGGTCAAGCGCGTTTGGGAAACTCCCGTCACGATGAACGACACGTGGGGTTACAAGAGTTACGATCAGAATTGGAAACCTGTTTCGGTCTTGATCCGGCAGCTGGTTCAGGTTGCAAGCCAGGGTGGGAACTATCTGCTCAACGTCGGGCCAACATCTGAAGGCCTGATCCCGCAGCCGAGCGTCGACAGGCTTAAAGCGGTTGGTGATTGGCTCAAGGTCAACAGCGACGCGGTTTATGGCACCGGCCCGAGCCCGTTTCCGTACGAACTGCCGTGGGGAATCATCACGACAAAGCCCGGCAAGCTTTATCTGCACGTTTTTGACTGGCCGCAAAAAGAGCTTGTCCTGTACGGCCTGAAATCTAAGGTAAACAAAGCATATCTGCTGGCCGGAAACAAGAAACTCAAATTCACACAGACAAACGACAGCAACGCGGACCATTATGCGATATCGCTGGCGCTGCCGTCAGCCGCCCCTGATAAAAGCGATTCGGTCATCGTCCTTGAAACCGCCGGCGACGTAAATGTTGATGCAACTCTTATGCAGCAGCCGGATGGCACAGTGACGCTGCCTGCATTTCTTTCGACCGTTCATAGCTCCGGCGATAAAGGGCTCCGCTTTGACAGTCGCGGTGTTGCCGAACACTGGGTCAACAAGGACGACTGGGTCGATTGGGATTACAAGGTCTCGACGCCCGGAACCTTTGACGTAGTCGTTCTGACTTCGGAACAAAAGTACGGCAAGGATTGGGAAGGCGGCCATACAGTTTCCCTTGAAACCGCTGGTCAGAAGCTCGAAGGCAAGATCGAGAACGATGGAAAAGAGGATAACCCGGCTAACCCGTATTGGAAATACGTGATCTCTAAGGTCGGCCGCGTTACATTCGATAAAGCTGGCAAATACAACTTTGCGCTCAAACCGGAAGCCATTCAGGCAGAGAAAAAGTTAGGCCTGACGCTTGTTTCTGTGAAACTGATTCCGGTGAAGTGATAGCAAGCGGAAAGCATATTTTGATTGGCTGATAGTAGCTAAAAGCTATTTCTGTACTGACATCCTGAAGATGAGTGGACACCCACGGAATTATAAAAAGGTCATTATCCTAACCTGCGGCGCTTTGCTTATTGCATTTTTTCGCACTGGCTCGGCGCAGGGGTTGACGCGTGAACAATGGGGAGCGCCGGATGTCACGGTTTCAAAATCGGGCAGTACGTGGGCCATCATTGGAAAGAAAAACAGAGTTACGCTTAATGCTTCAGACCTTTCCTTAAAAGTGAATGCCGGCAGCCAAACCTGGCAAATGGTGCGATCGTCAACCAGCGATATGACCGTGCGCACGGACGGCCGCGACGTAGATCTCAGGCTGGCTGATGCTAAGAGAATCGAAATAGTTCCGTATGACACAGGATTCAAAAAAGGCGTCAAAATATCGCTTGGCAATTGGAAAGATCAAAACAAACCATTGGATCTAGAACTAACGCTGACGGTTTGTCTCGAAGGTGCTGATGACGAGCTGGTTTTCGACATTGCCGCAAATGAAAAGCGCTCTACATTGAGGCAATTGAACTGGCCGACCGCGCTTGAGGCGAGCACCGTCGATTACACAGTTTTGAGCAACGGGCGCGGCACCCTGCTTCCGCGTAACTGGCCGAAGGAATACTATCCGATCCGCTCGATCACGCGCGAAGGCAAGATCGCCGCGACCGACCACAGCGTGCTGCAAAGCCACGTGATCGAATCGTGGTCAATGTCCTGGTGGGGATTTGAAAGAGGAAAATCGGCAATGATGGTCATTGTCGAAACGCCTGACGATGCTGCATACCAGTTCAAACATCCGGCCGGCGGCCCAACGGTGATCGGCCCGCAGTGGCGTGCGCAGCTTGGACGATTCAATTACCCGCGCTCGGTACGAATGGTTTTTTTCGAGAACGGTAATTATGTCGATATGGCAAAACGCTACCGGCAATTTGTTATGGACACGGGACTTTTTGTCTCACTAAAAGAAAAGATCGCCCGCACGCCTGCGGTTGCGGACCTTATTGGCACACCGCAGGTTCGGACAAGTATTCTGCGTGATCTAAGCCCTGAAAGCGACCGCTACGATAAGACAGATAAGACAAAGAATTACAGCCTGACGACGTTCGACGAACGAGCAAAACAGCTCCGGGCTCTCAAGGCAAGGGGCTTCGATCATCTTCTTGTGATGGTTTCCGGCTGGCCGCATCTGGGTTATGATCATCAGCACCCCGACCCGCTTCCACCGCCCGAGAGCGCCGGCGGCTGGGAAGGATTAAAACGTCTTTACGACACCGCGCGCGAGCTTGGGTATGCGTTCACTATGCATGACCAGTACCGCGATTATTACCTGGATGCACCATCTTACGATCCGCAGTTTGCCATTCACGAAGAGGACGATTCAAAGCCTGCCCATGCGTTTGCCGGAAGCCGATTCGGCGACTCGAAAGAAAGACAGATCCCGTTCATGAGCCATTGGGACGGAGGCAAACAATCTTATCTCAACGCCCGTTTTCAACTCGGCCATTTGCTAAAGAACTATCGTCTAATATTCGATCACGGAATAAAGCCGAATGGGATCTATATAGATGTCATAGGTTATGTTCCTCCGGACGAGGATTACAACCCCGAACATCCGACCACGCACACCGAGGCGATGAAGGGCCAGATCGCAATGCTCAATTGGGCGCGTCGTAACCTCGGGATAACGCTGACCGAAGCAGGTTCCGATTGGGTGATCCCCTACGCGGACAGCATCAACCAGTCGGGCGGCGGAAGCAAGGCAATTGCGGTCCCGCTTTACCAGCTTGTTTATCACGACGCGGTTGTCATGTCGTACGGATTTCGCGATGTTCCCAGCCTATTACGCGGGCTTTTAGGCGGCGGCGTTCCTGAAATGCCGGTCACGCCGACAGCGGACGATAAAGAGATTTTTCCATTGATCGGCGCGATGGCGAAACTGAATAAACGCGTCGCGTTTCAGGAAATGACAAATCACGAATTTTTAGATGTAAACCGAACGAAGGAGCGGACGACCTTTGCCGATGGTACAACCGTTACGGTCGATTGGAAGACGAACACCTACGAGATAAAGCCGGAATTGAATTAATTATGAAGCGTTACACGATATCAATATTTCTGATCTGCGCGGTTGGAGCGTCGGTCGTATTTGCTCAAAGATCGGGCGACGAAGCTCCACGTGTCTTTTTGATGGACGCTCAAAAGCTACAAAAGATCAGACAGAGCGTTCGGGCAAAGGACAAAACGTACGACGACGCCGTCGCCGCGATCGAGCGCAACGCGCAAAAAGCATTACGCGGTGGCACCTATTCCGTCACGACCAAATCGGCCACGCCGCCGAGCGGGGATAAGCACGATTACATAAGCCAGGCTCCATATTTCTGGGCCGACCCGAATAAGAAGGACGGCCTGCCATACATCCGCCGCGACGGTGAGCGAAACCCCGAGATCAAAAAATATCCCGACCACGACAGCCTGGACAAAATGGAGTCCGCCGTCGAGACGCTCGCGCTTGCATACTATTTCAAGGGCGACGAGACCTATGCCGCAAAGGCCGACCAGTTGTTAAAAGCCTGGTTCACCGATGCGGCGACCCGGATGAACCCGAATCTCGAATACGCTCAGTACGTGCCCGGTGTTAACACCGGCCGCGGCATCGGTCTGATCGAAACCCGCGGGCTGACGCGTGTAGTTGATGCGGTCGGACTTCTTGCAGGATCAAAATCATTTCCCGATGCAGACAAACGCGGCGTTGAAGATTGGTTCGCAAAATTTTTGCAATGGATGCAGGAAAGCAAGAACGGCCGCGAAGAAAGCGCTTCAAAAAATAATCACGGCACGATCTATGATGTTCAATCCGTTTCCTACGCTCTTTTTCTTGGTAAACGTGATCTCGCAAAAAACATTCTCGAAACCGCTAAACAAAAACGCATCGCCTTGCAA
Organism: Pyrinomonadaceae bacterium; assembly: GCA_035494575.1. GTDB lineage: Bacteria > Acidobacteriota > Blastocatellia > Pyrinomonadales > Pyrinomonadaceae > OLB17. The sequence continues at coordinate 4,843 of DATJGV010000246.1, forward strand.
ATAGAACCTGATGGCCGTCAGCCGCTCGAACTCGCGCGGACAAAAGCGTGGAGTTACAGCAACATGAACCTTACCGGATTAATGGACCTGGCTGTTTTGGGCGAAAGCGCCGGGGTCGATCTTTGGAATTTCGAGACCCGCGACGGACGCAGCATTCGCCGCGCGCTCGATTATCTTTACCCGTTTTCCGTGGGCGAAAAATGGAAATATCAGCAGCTAGGCGAATTTCAGCCACAGGCGCTTTTTCCGCTGATGCGTCGCGCCGCGGCACATTTTCACGACGACAAATTCAAGGCGATGATGGCAAGAATTCCTGCGGTCGAGCCTTCGGCAAAAGAATATTTACTTGCGGAGAATAACTAATATGAAATTACGCCTTCCGGCACTTTTGATCGCCGTCGCATTATTTTCACAGGCAGTATTAGCCGCGCAGACCGACTGGTCCAGAGCCGTCGTCGATTCGACAATGAAGCGCTACCCGACCGCCGAATCGCTTAAGGGTTGGGGCTATGCAAAATCGCTCTATTTGTACGGCGAATATCTGGTTTATCTTCGCACGAAAGATCCGCGATATCTCCGGCACGTTCGCGACTGGGTCGATCTGCACATCGACGATAAAGGCACGATCAACCGCCCGATAAACGCGCTTGATTATATGCTGCCGGGCAACCTTTGCCTCGTTCTGTACAAGGAAACAAAACAGCCAAAGTACAAGGGCTGCGCCGACAATATTCGAAAAGTTTTCGACACTTATCCGCGTACAAAAGACGGGGCGTTCTGGCATGCCGATACAAAAAGCCGGGCATGGCAAAACTGGGCCGACGGCGTGTTTATGTCTCTGCCGTTTCTTGTGCGTTATGGAAAAATGTTCGGCGACAGTAAATACACCGACGCCGAGGCCGTCAAACAGCTCTTGCTTTATTACCAGCATTTGAACGATCCAGCGACCGGACTTCTCTGGCATGCTTACGACGAAAGCGGCGAGCAAAAATGGGCCGACCCCAAGACGCATCACTCCGCGGAACATTGGGCACGAGCTATCGGCTGGTACGCTATGACGCTGATAAACGTTCTTGACATTATCCCAAAAAACCAGCCGCACCGGGACGAACTGATAAAGATATTGCAGCAGCTTGCCGGCGCCTTCGAGAAATATCAGGACAAAAATACAGGTCTTTGGTACCAGGTCGTTGATAAGGGAAGCGTCCCGGGCAACTGGCTCGAGACGTCCGCCTCGAGCATGTACACCTACGCGCTCTGGATGGGCCTAAGGCGCGGTTATCTCGACAAGCATTTTAAGGACGTTGCGCTAAAGGGATACAAGGGCGTGCTGCGAAACGTTTCCATTGATAAAGAGGGCCTTACCGACATCGTTGACATTAGCGAAGGCACAAACGTTTCCGACATCGCGTACTACTTAGCCCGCAAGCGCAACACAAATGATTTTCATGGCATCGGAGCCTTTCTGATAATGAACGAACAGCTTCGCACAAGCGAAGGCGGCAAGGCGCCCAATCTCGATTGGACGGCAAAGTCAAATCCTTAAACTCCGTTGTGAGTTTGCGGGAGATATCGTTTCCCACAAAGCCGCAAGGCGGCAAAAAAAACAAATGCGAGACGAAACCAAAACTTCCTACACCCGACGCGATTTTCTCGCGGCAGCCGGCGTCGCTCCGTTCGTCATAACCAGCGTGGCGTTCGCAAAAACGCCGGTCAATATCATAAGTCCGAACCGCAGCGTACGGTTTAGCCTCCAGCCTGATCTGCGCTATTCGGTATCGTTAAGAAACAGACCCGTTATCGAAAACGCCAAACTAGGCATTGTTATCGACGGCGTCGATATTTGTCGCGATGCCACCGTCGGAAAGGTTACAACTTACCGGACAAACGACCAGTACCAATGGCGCGGAGTTCACGCAAAGGCGATAGATCGCTGCAACGGCGCGAAGATCGCCGTTCGCCATCCCCAAACAAAAACCGATCACACAATCGAGATCCGCGTTTTCGACGATGGAATTGCGTTTCGTTATTTGCTGCCTGATGTTGGGAAAACGCGTGTGCCTGAAGAAGGTTCGACGTTCGTGTTTCCAGGTGGAAGCACCGCGTGGTTTCACGATTTTTACGGGCATTACGAAGGCACGCATGTCAAAAAGGCGATCGACGATATAAAAGACGGCGAATGGGCCGCTCCGCCGCTGACGATCAAGCTGCCAGGCAATAGTGGTTACGCAGCCGTCTCTGAGGCTGCGCTTTTCGATTACGCCGGAATGGGTTTGCAGGCGGACGGCAAACGCGGATTCAAGGGCGTTCTAGGAAACGCGCTGCCTGTCAGCCACCCGTACGATCTTCGCTATCCGAAAGAGGAAGCGAAACGTCTGTCGATTCCGGCGCCGTTTGCCGGCGCGATCACAACGCCGTGGCGCGTTGTGCTCATCGGCGGTGATCTGAACACGCTTGTTAATTCCGACGTGATAAACAACGTTTCACCGCCGCCCGACAAAAAGTATTTTCCGCAGGGCTTCGAAACTCCATGGCTGCGGCCGGGCCGCGCCGTGTGGAAATATCTCGATGGCGGAGAAAACACGTTGGACGGTATGAAGGAATTTTCGCGGCTTGCGGGCGAGCTCGGTTTCGAGCACAACATCGTCGAGGGATTTTGGCGACGCTGGACCGAGGACCAGATACGCGAGCTTGTTGACTATTCAAAAAAATTCAACGTCGGTATCTGGTTTTGGGCGCACAGCAAGGACCTGCATACGCCCGAATCGCGCCAGAAACTTTTTTCGCAGCTTGCGCGTGTCGGCGTCGTCGGTTCCAAGATAGATTTTTTCGATCACGAAGCAAAAGAGATCATCGACCTCTATAATGCGCTATTGAAAGAAGCTGCCGAGCACAAGATAATGCTCGAATTTCACGGGGCAAACAAGCCGACAGGGCAGACGCGCTCGTGGCCGAACGAGCTGACGCGCGAGGCCATTCGTGGAATGGAGTATCGCAGCATGACCGAGCGCTCCGTCCACAACACGACGTTGCCGTTCACACGCTTTCTCGCCGGTCCGGCCGATTATACGCCGGTGATATTTGGCGAGCGCCGCCGCGAAACCTCGTGGACGCACCAGATCGCGACCGCTGCCGTGTTCACATCGCCTCTGATGATCTATGGCGCTCATCCGAAAAATATTCTGGAAAATCCGGCGGCCGATCTTATAAAAAGTATCCCGAGTGTCTGGGACGAGACCATAGTTTTGCCCGTAAGCGAGATCGGTGAAATTGCCGCATTTGCACGTCGTCACGGCAAGACCTGGTTTCTGGCAATTCTAAATGGTCCCATAGCAAAGACGGTAAATATTCGGCTATCGTTTTTGGCTCCCGGCGAACACAAGGCAATGCTAGTCCGCGACAAGATGGACGATCCAGCCGCGGTCGCGATTGAGAATTCGACAGTCAAAAATCGGGACGTGCTAAAGGTCGAGATGCGGGTTGGCGGTGGTTTTATAGCTAGATTTTCGTAAGCGTTCCGACTATGTTGTTTGTGGAATATTTTTCGATACTGACCACGAAATAACACAAAGCAACACGAAACTTTAATGTAATTTCGTGTGATTTTTGTGGTTGCAGTAACTGGCGAGTGGGTTTTAACTGTACACGCTCAACTATTAACTGTTTTCCGTTCATAGTTGACAATCTAATCCGAATGAAACGGTTTTTTCTTTTATTCATAATAGCTCTATTGGGTTTGCTCGCGGCTGACGGTCAACCCACATTGAATGTTGCAACGTTCGACCGCGCCCGCATTCTAAAAGCGGCCGATCAATACCTGAAGGAAAA
>DATJGV010000247.1:0-7647 GCA_035494575.1 Pyrinomonadaceae bacterium
CAAAGATGCACTGATCATCGATCTGCGAAACAATGGCGGCGGCCGGGTTGACACTTTAAAACGGATGATCGGCTGGTTCTTTGAACAGGACGTCAAAATCGGCGATGAAAAAACCAGAAAAGAAACCAAGGAGATGATCGCAAAGTCCATGGGAAAGGATTGCTACAAGGGAAAAGTCGTGGTACTGGTCGATAGCGAATCGGGGTCGGCCGCAGAGATTTTTGCAAAGGTCATTCAGCTGCAAAAAAGAGGAGAGATTCTGGGAGATGTTTCTGCCGGCGCCGTAATGGAATCGAGATACTTCCCGCACCAGCAAGGGCTGGATGTGGTCATCTTTTACGGAGCCAGCGTCACCATAGCGGATCTTATTATGACGGATGGGAAAAGCCTCGAAAAAACCGGCGTCGTTCCTGACGAAAAAATACTTCCGACCGCGCAGGATCTAGCGGACAATCGTGACCCGGTTCTCTCAAAGGCTATAAAAAATCTTGGATTTGAGATGACCGCCGAACAGGCAGGATCTCTGTTTTCTAAGCAAAAGGCTTCGTTCAAGGACAAGTATTAACATGATGCTTATTTAAGTCACTCATCCGCGTTCGGAGAAAGCTCGCAAATATAAGCGCCGCAATTGTTAATTGCGGCGCTTTATTAGTCAAACCCCGGACTTTTCGCTAAAATTTGTTAAAAGCAGAAACTGCCGGCACACAGTAAATATATTGATTTCTGCATTGTAACAATGCCACTGGCTGGAATCGAAGAAGCCGCCCGCGACATACGCGACGGCAAAATGATTATAATCGTCGATGACGAAGACCGCGAGAACGAGGGTGATCTCGTTTGCGCAGCAGAAAAGATCACGCCTGAGATCATCAGTTTTATGGCGATCCACGGCCGCGGTTTGATCTGCATGCCGCTGACCGAGGAGCGATGCGACGAGCTGCAGCTGTCACCACAGACCGCAGACAACACCTCCAGCATGGGCACTGCGTTCACGATCTCGATCGAAGCGCGAGAGGGGGTAACTACGGGGATCTCAGCCGCAGACCGCGCCCGCACCATATTAACGGCGGTAGATCCGAACTCAAGACCATCCGATCTGGCGCGGCCGGGGCATATTTTCCCACTCCGCGCAAAACGCGGCGGCGTTCTTGTTCGCGTCGGCCAAACCGAGGCGAGTGTTGACATGGCGCGGATCGCCGGACTGACACCGGCAGCGGTCATCTGCGAAATAATGAACGACGACGGCACGATGGCGCGGATGCCGGAACTCGAGGTTTTTGCCGAAAAACACGGGCTGAAAATAATTTCGGTCGCCGACCTGGTTCGTTATCGCATTCAAAAAGAAATGCTTGTGCGGCGGGCCGTTGAGTCCGATCTTCCGACCGACTTCGGCATTTTCCACACGATAATTTACGAAAATATCGTCAACGGCGAGACGCACGTTGCGATGACGATGGGCGACGTTTCCGATGCAACCGAGCCCGTCCTGGTGCGCGTCCAAACCGAGAACATTACGTTTGCAATGTTTGGCTCCGTTTTGGGCGAAGCCGCCCCCGCAATGCAATCCTCTCTCCGCAAAATAGCTGAAGCAAGGCGTGGCGTTTTGCTATATTTACGTCAGCGCGAAAATAATCTCGATCTTGTGAATCAACTCAGGACGTATGCCCTGATGCAGGAAAAAAATATTGATTTTCAAACCGCAAAACGCGAAACTGGATATGGAAAACTGCACGATTACGGCATTGGGGCGCAGATCCTGCATGATCTTGGCGTTAAAAAGATCAGGCTGTTGTCCAATCATCCTCCCCGGATAAGCGCGCTCGAAGCCTTTGATCTTGAGATAGTCGATACAGTTAACCTATAAGACCGGCATTTTTATGAGAGTAAAAATATGCCTGAAGAAAACAGCGAACAAAGGGACGACATTGAAGAAGCAACGCCGCTCGAGGAGGAATCGCCGAACGAGCCCGCTGCGCCTGTAAGGCGGCGAAGATTTACCCGTCGCCACGCCGGCATCTCCGCAGGAGCACTTCTGATCCTGGCGGTGATCCTTGCTTTGTTTAGCGTCGTTTTTTACAAATACGGCGTATTCGACACCTACATCAAAACACAATTTACGGCCAAGATGGCGGACATCGGTATCGTGTTCGACGCCGATGTGTTTCGCGTGACCGTCAACCCGCTGGAATTAGAACTCAAAAATGCAACGTTTAACGACAAAGTTACTGGCGACAAGTTATTTTTTATTCGGGATGCCCATCTCGGGTTGAGCGTGAAAAATCTCTACGCGTGGCAGCTGAGCCGCGATATCAGCGTCGATACGACCGACATTAACGGCGCCGAGGTTTGGGTGAAATTTGACGAGAACGGCCGCTCGAATTTTGCAAATCTGAATCTGGTCGAGAAAGAAGGCCAGCGGATAAATTTCAAATACGAATCCGTTAAGTTTGCGCTAAAAGACAGCGTCGTTCATTTCGGCGACCTCTCGCGAAAGATCACGGCTGACGCCAATAATGTAGTTTTCCTACTGGAACCTGAAGATTACAACGTCCCGGACGATCAAAAACGATATAAGGTAGATCTTACCTCGACGGATTCTAACTTTGTTTACGATGAGCATCCGCTCGAGAAGATCGACGTTCGTGCACGCGGCATCGCCGATCGAAACGGAGCCGAAGTAACGGAACTAAAGATAACGACACCGATCGGCGAATCGACGATGAACGGTACGATCAGCGATTGGAAGGCATTCAAATACGACCTGAACGTTGAATCGACCGTCGATCTGACACAAACCTCGACGATCTTTCCGCTTGGCGCGACGCTTCGCGGCGTCGGCAATTTTAACGGCCATGTTACAGGCGAGGGCGAAAGCTATCGGATCGAAGGCAAGGCTAATTCAGATGCTCTAAACGCCGATGGCGTTTATTTGAAAGGAATCAATATCGCCGCGACCGTTCAGGGAGTAAACAGCAGTTACGAAGCAAACGGCAAGGCGATCGCGGAGCTTTTAACGTTTGAGGATTTTCGTGTCGATTTTCCGCAGTTGACGGGAAATATTCGCGGAACGGGAACTGACTTTCGCTGGGTCGGCGAGCTGCAGGCGATAGCCGCAAAATCGAAATCGCTGACGATCACAGGGCTTTTCCTTTCAGATGCGGTAGCCGACTTCAAGGACGATCAGCTAACCGCAACGGCCGGCGCAGGGCGTGCAAAGCAATTCTCCGCGGGCGATATCCAGTTCGCTGATCTGGCCGCGCGAAATTTGAAGTTTTCGCGCGAGAACGGAGTGACGAATTTGTCGGCCCCGAGTGGAACCGCCGGATCGCTTAAGACGAAAGATTATTCGCTGCAGGGACTGTCGGCGCGAAACCTTCGGGTCAAGGATACAAAAAACCGGACAGATGTCGATATGGATGGCCTGCGTGCGCAGTCGGGGCAGATAAAAGACGCGAAGCTAAAAAATGTCTCGGCGGATAAATTTGCACTAACCGATCTGCCGTCGTCCGACGATATTACGCTAAACGGCGTTCGTGCCGAACAGGTTGATGTGAACGGAGCCGTCGTCACCGGAGTTGAAGCGCCTGAGGTAACCGCACATGACACCCAAGCCGAGACCGTCATCTATTCCGATAGGACAAGAGTGGCGAAACTTGCCGCTGGATCGGCGATACTCGGAAATCTGAATATTGCCGGCGTTCGACTGACCGTGCGGCAGGGAACGGTTTCGGGAAGCTCGGGTGACATCGACGCCGGAAACGTCGAACTTGCAAAAAGCTCTGCCTTGCCGAACGGCGGAAACCTCCAGGCGGTGAAGATCAATAAACCCGTATTTGTTCTTGAGCCTTCCGGCCGCTACCGCGCGAGCGCCGATATGAGCATCGGCGGCGGTATGCTCGGCAGTGTAAATCTGGGGGCGGCAAGGGCCGATGTCAACGTAAACAACGACCGGGTCGAGCTTAATAACCTGGCCGGTTCGGTAATGGACGGCACAGTAAACGGGCGGGCGGTTGTAGCGTTCAACAATAGGGCGCAGTCAAACGTCGACGCGGCGTTTACGAGCATCGATCTTGCAAAGCTCATCGCTCTCGCCGGCGGGCGGGTTATCCCTGTCGAAGGATCGACAACGGGTAATGTAAATATTGCTTTCAGCGGAACCAATTTCCGCACCGCCACCGGTACCATCAACGCGGATATCACCGCAAACGCCGGAAATACCGATCGCGGGCGCGTGCCGGTCAATGGCAAGGTTCAGCTTACCGCTACGAACGGATTATTTAATGTCGATCAGGCGACGTTGAATTCGGAAAAAAGCTCACTGGTCGCGACGGGCAGGTTCGATCTGAACGACAACGATACGAATCTGAATGTTGCGTTGAATTCGACCGACGCGAGCGAGGTTGACCGCATCGTTCGCGTGCTCGACCTCTGGCCCGAAATGCAGCAGCAGTTCGATGCGAACCAGGTGCAGCTTGCCGGAAATCTCAAATTTGACGGAACTGTCACCGGAAATTTCACCGATCCGACGATAAACGGGCACGCATCGCTCGATTCGGTGTCGATGCGCGGCCGCGAATTAGGTTCGCTCGCGTCCGATATTTTTGTCTCGCCGACCGGCATCGAGATCAAGAACGGAAAGCTCGTCGAGCGTGACGGTGGGACAGCCGTGTTTGATATCAACATTCCGGGCTCGGGTACAAACAATACGTCCGTCCAGGCCACGCTGACAAATATCGATGCTGCAAATCTGTTGGCGGCGCTGCCGGTCGGCGATTACCTGCCGCAGGGCGTTCGCGATTTTACCGCGCAAACTTCAGGTACCGTAAATATCACAGGTTTGCCGAACAACGCGTCGGGCGGCATCGATCTGGCATCGGCGGCGGGTTCGGTATCAGGTCAGGCATTCGATTCATTCAAGGCAAAAGCGACGTTTCAGGGAACGGTAATTAATATCGAAAATGTTGAGATGCGCTCGGCGGACGGGTTCGTAACGCTGAACGGAACGTATGACCGCGCGACAACGGCTTTTAATTTCAATCTCGAAGGCAAAAATGTTCAACTCGCAAGCCTGAGGCCGTGGCTGCCGCAAAGTGAAAGTATCCCATCTATAACCGGCGTTTCTGATTTTACGGCAAAAGCTACGGGCGAAACGGACCGCTCAACGTCATACAACATTAGCTTCAACGGCACGGCCAGAAATGTTTTGGTCAATGATAATCCGTTTGGTGATGTAACGTTCAAAGGGACGACGGCCAACCAGGTCTTGAACGCTGATCTTACGGCAACGATCGACGGGCGTCCGCAGGTTATTACAGCATCGGTGAATTTTGCCGACGAAAATTTACCCTTTCATCTCGAAACCCAGTTTGATCAGAGCCCGCTTGCACCGTACCTGGCGTTTTTTCCGCAGCTTCGGGGGCAGCCGATCAGCGGAGTTGCGACCGGAAAGGTCGAGCTTGCCGGAAATCTGTCCCAGCTCGATCAGACCGGCAAGCGAATCTACACATCGGCCAATCTGAGCGGCACCGCCCTGTTCACGCAGTTGTCGCTGAGATTTGAGGAAACGCCGCTTGCGGCTCTTTCTCCGGTATCGATCAGGTTCAATACGAACGAGATCACCGTCGATAACGCGAAGTTTGGCGGTGCCGGGTCTAATATGACGATCAACGGCACCAAGGCGTTGAGCGAGAACGGTGTTAACAATTTGACGGTTGACGGCCGGATCAATCTAAACCTGCTGAATTTTGCCGCGAGAGATACTTTCTTTTCGGGGTTCGCTGACGTGGCGATCAGGCTTGTCGGGCCGAACAGCACCGCCAGGCTTAACGGAACGGCGAACGTCGATAACGCGTCGATCTCGACATTTCTCGGCTCAGACCGCGTTTCATTCGATCGTATAAAGACCACACTGATCTTTACGTCAAATCAGGTGCAGATGGACGAAGCGACCGGTTATCTTGGCGGCGGAAAATTTGTCGCGAGCGGCGGCGCATTGCTCGAAGGATTGCAGCTTAAGGAATTTCGGCTCGATTTGAACGGTAACAATGTTACCGTGCCGCTGCCGCAGGATTTCAATACGACGGGTGATGCGCAGCTCCAGGTGTCGGGGCGGCGATTCGGAGCTGCCGAACCGCTGCAGATCGCGATCGCGGGCCGTGTAAATGCAAAACGGAGCATTTACACCAAGGACATCGATCTTGCGAACATTGTCGGAGCGCGACACGATGTAGGGCTCTCGTCAGGCGGTGACACTACCCTCTCACCGCTGCAGTTCGACCTGACTATCGAAGGGCGTGACGCCCTGATCGTTCGAAACAACGTGGCAGATCTGACGGCATCGGTTTCGCTGCGTTTGACGGGTGACGCCGACAACCCTCAGGTTTCCGGACGGATCACGGCAAACAGCGGAACGATATTTTTCCGAAAGGACCGCTACATCGTGCAGCGCGGCGTACTCGAATTTCCTCCGAACACATATATCGAGCCGGTGATCAATCTTCAGGCTGAAACCGAAATTGCGGGGTACCAGGTATTTGTTAACTTGTCCGGGCCTCTCACCGACACGGAACAACTATCCGCCGTGGTTCGGTCGAGTCCCGCGCTTCCGCAGGCCGACGTGGTGTCGCTGATCACGACTGGCAATTTATCGAACACGGAAAGCGGGATACCGACGCTCGCACAGACGGGAATAAACACGGCGGCAGAAATAATTGCGGACACGATAATAAACGCGCCGGTGCGAAAGGCGACCGACAAACTCTTCGGTCTGAATATTTTCGAGATCGACCCGATAATTTCGGGTCAGCGGCTTAATCCGTCGGCCCGGCTGACGGTCGGACGCCAGATAAATAACAACCTGAGAGTGACATATTCGACAAACCTCTCGCAGGACCAGAATCAGGTTTTGGCGTTTGAGTACAGGGTTTCGAACAAGCTGTCGTTCGTTGCTCAATATGAACAGCGTTCGCTCAGCAACGTGACGCGCAATCGCGACAATTTCAGTTTTGAGGTACGTTTCAGGCGCAGATTTTAACACCGATCACTGGGATAAGGAATGCCATTGACCAATAGGGGACGAAAAGACCAGCAAGGCCGCAGCGTTTGGACGGTACTGCAAAAAACAAAGGGATCGCGGTTTTTGCGGCAGTTTTTGGCTTTCGCTCTCGTTCTTTTATTTTCACTTGCAGCCGCCGCACAGACAAATTTTGAGAACCGCCGCATCGACAATATCGAGATCAGTTTTGACGGCGGCGAACAAAATTCTTCCACAGCCGAGCAGCTGAGGCTGACGGCCGCCGATGCAGTTGGCACAACATACTCAGCCGTTCGCGTGCGCGATTCGCTTGCGGCGCTGCACAATACGAAACGGATCGTTTCTGCCATTGTCGAAGCGACGGCAAACGGAGCGGAAGGCGTCAATCTCCATTACACTGTCAAACTTCAAACGCAGGCGCAAAAGGTGACGGTCGAGGTCGGTAACACCGTTGGCGACGAGGTGACGGAACAAGAACTGTTGTTCAAGCTGAATTTGCTTGACCCGGGAGCCGCGGTGAATGAGCAGACGCTCAAAAATAACGCAGATATAATTCTTGAATACCTTCGCGACCGCGGATTTTTCAAGAGCAGCGTCAAGTACACTCTGACGCC
>DATJGV010000248.1:0-4003 GCA_035494575.1 Pyrinomonadaceae bacterium
TAACATCGTATATCTCCTCCCTAATTCGATAAACGAATTTTACAACAGGGAAGTTCGGAAAGCTAAATATTTTGCAGGACCGGCCTTTTCGCCATTGTTGTCCTCGTGTCCGAAGTTCCCGCATCAACAGAGCAAGTCTCAGGTCCCACCGTAGCTTCATCGTTAAAGGCGTAATTCTTACGATTCTTGTCCCAGACTGGGACAGATCGGGACAGACTTGGGACAGGCAACCAGCTGAAACCAAAAGGATTAGCGGTTTGTCCCATTTGTCCCACTGTCCCACCAGTTTTTCGTCGTCACGGGGTCCAGGGTCAGAAATTTTCAAACATCAGCGGCTTTTCATGCAAAAACTGCCGCGGTATTTTACCACGCCGGCACAGATGAAACAATATATTATTTACGAGATACGGCGGCCGAAGACACTGTGGAAAAACTGCGACAATATTCCGCGCAATTATGAGGCTGTTGGATGTAAAAATAAAAATGGTAGGCACTAGCAGAGTTGAACTGCTGACCCCTACCGTGTCAAGGTAGTGCTCTACCACTGAGCTAAGTGCCTACACCGTTTCGCTCAATAAAAAGCGAACGAATAGAATGCCAAACGACCGTGACAGTGTCAAGTATCCACCGTCTCAGGTAAGGTTCTAGAGCTGAGGTGAAGGCGTCCTTGTATAAAATTATCTCCCGCAAAGGAGCAAAGATGGCAAATGAATACCCGAAAGAAATACCTGGCGCAGGCTTTACAATGCAGTCGCCGTGCGCCGTTTTGATCTGCTCAGCTCTTTAGCAACGACTAACAGATCGGCGACAAATTCGAGGTATTGTTTCTGTCTCGATTCCGGATCCGGTGCCCGCAGGATCGATGACGGGTGCACCGTCGCGAGGACCTTTTCCGCAAGCTCCGATGGTATCCACTTCCCGCGCATTTTCGTCACACGAAAATCTTTTCCCAGCAAAGACTGAGCGGCCGTCGCTCCGAGAAAAACAAGAACGCGCGGCCTGACCACCTCGATCTCGGCATCCAGCCATGGCTTGCACGCGTTGATCTCGCTTGCCTTTGGCTTTTCATGGAGACGTCGTTTTCCGCTCTGTCTCCACTTGAAGTGCTTTACGACGTTGGTGGTGTAAACCTGATCACGGTCAATACCAACTTCTTCAAGTGCTTTGTTCAAAAGCCGGCCCGCCGGACCGACAAACGGGTGTCCCGTCTTATCCTCTTCGTCCCCCGGAACTTCGCCAACGAGCATGAGAGATGCAGACGCAGGCCCTTCGCCAAATACGGTCTGGGTCGCCATTTTGTAGAGGTCGCATCCTTTGCAGATCTCTGCCGCTTCATCAAGCGATCTGAGATCGATAGTATCGGGAAAAAAGTCCAGCGCGCTTCGTTTTGCCGTATTTTCCATATAACTGCCTCCTAAACAATCGTTTAGCAACGCAGTATATTTTCAGCATTTTCTATGCCAGAGCAGTATCCGATTTTACGAAGCTCCGCCCGAGCAAAACCTGTGCATCCCGATAGCAACGAGCTTCGCTGTCCGGTTATCAATATCAAAATTTGGATTGACCTCAGTGAATTCGATTATCTTTGTGTTTGCGAGCGAAGCGGCGTATTTCACAAGCTGAATGAACTCGCTTGCTTTCAGGCCGAGTGGTGACGGCGCCGAGGTGCCCGGCGCGTCCGACATACGCACAGCGTCCATGTCGAAGCCGAAAAAGGTGTTCAGCGATGCACTGTGTCCGATAAATTTTTGTTTCACTGTTTCCTTCAGTTCGAGATCGGCTTCGGAGCGCGAACGCAGCAATTCGAGGCTGATGCGATGAACGCCGATGTCGCGAAGGTACTTGTAATAGATAGGTGAGCAAAAATGCGACTGGAAACCGACTTCGAAAAAATAATCGGGCAGCAGTAATCCTTCGTCAAGCAGTTGGCGATAGGGCGTGCCGCTGTTTCGCGGCGTGTCCGAGCGCACGTCCAGGTGCGAGTCGATATTAACGCCGATCCACCATCCGGGACCGTAAGCTTCGGACATTGCCCGGCCATCCGGGTATGAAATATCGTTGCCGCCGCCCAGGACCATCAGCCGTTTTCCATCCTTTAAGAGCTGTTTAACTACCGCAAGCTGGCTGTCGTGCGTCTCTTCGAGCGTACCGCCGATCTTTGTATCGCCGAGGTCGAACACCTTTCGCTTTATGTTCATCGGCGTCAGTTTGTAGAACTGTGCGCGGATCGAATCCGGAGCCTTCGCAGCTCCTTCGCGCCCCTTGTTTCGGCGAACGCCTTCATCCTGCGGGCAGCCGATTATCACGATGTCGGCGGACGCGTAATCGTCCGGGTTTGATGAAACGATCTCGCCAAGCCGTGGGTCATTGCGGTCGTTCTTTCTGAAAAAAGTTTCGGGATTTGGCCGGGTAGTCAGATCAAAAATTTCGCTCATAGAAAATTTATCGGACAACTTCGGAATTTGGATTGCAGCTAAATGATAGCGGAAAAAGAGTTCGCAGTCGAATTTTCTTGCTCTAAGCCTTTCATCGGGTTAAGCTAAACTATTATGAAGATACTGCTTGTTTATCCGGAGTTTCCGGACACGTATTGGAGTTTTCGGCATGCTTTGACGTTCGAAGGCAAACAAGCGGCTTTTCCTCCGCTTGGGCTGATGACGATCTCATCGATGCTCCCGGACGATTGGGAGCGGCGTCTCGTCGATATGAATATCGAAACGCTCTACGACGACGACCTCGAATGGGCGGATATGGTGTTCGCAAGCGCGATGATCGTCCAAAACGAGTCGCTCGAAGATGTAGTGCGGCGCTCGCGCGCTCTCGGTAAACCCGTCGTTGTCGGCGGGCCGTACGTTTCGACAAGCTCCGAGCGGATGCCCGACGCCGATCATATTTTTATCGGCGAAGCCGAGACGACGCTGCCCGAGTTCATCAACGATCTGGAACTTGGCATAGCGCGAAAGATCTATAAGGCGGACGAACGCCCGTCATTGCTTAACACCCCTGTTCCTGACTTTGGTCTTATCAAAATGGAAGCGTACAGCGCGATGTGCGTTCAGTATTCGCGCGGCTGTCCGTTCCAGTGCGAATTTTGCGACATCATCGAGATCTACGGGCGCGTCCCGCGCACAAAATCGAATGAGCAGATGCTTTCGGAACTGGACACCCTCAAGGAAGCAGGGTGGCGCGGGCTTGTCTTTATTGTCGATGATAATTTCATCGGCAATAAGAAAAACGTCCGGCTGTTCATGCCCGATCTTATCGAGTGGTCGAGAGAACACGCTTTTCCGTTTTCGTACATCACCGAGGCGAGCGTTAATCTGGCCGAAGACGACGCGTTGCTGAAAATGATGGAAGACGCCGGCTTTCGCCGTGTCTTTCTGGGCATTGAAACTCCCGTCGAGGAAAGTCTCAAGGAAGCCCAAAAAGGTCAAAACACGCGCCGCGACCTGCTTGAGTCCGTCCAGAAAATACAGAGCTACGGTATGGAGGTGATGGCTGGTTTCATCGTGGGTTTTGATCACGACCCTGATGACATTTTTGAGCGTCAGATCAATTTTATTCAGGAAAGCGGCATTCCGCTTGCGATGGTCGGTCTGTTGACTGCCCTGCCGGACACACAGCTGTGGCGTCGGCTGGAAAACGAAGGCAGACTGTTGGATATGTGCACCGGCAACAACACCGACTGCACGATAAATTTCGTTCCAAAAATGAACACGCAGATACTGGTCGACGGGTACAAGTCCATTTTGCGAAATATCTACAGCTCGCGTGAATATTATCAAAGAGCTTTGGACTGCCTGTCGCGGTTTCACCAGAACCGCATCGAACCGCGTCACACAAATTTTATCGAGGATATGAAATCGCTGTACCGGATCGTGGTTGGCCTCGGGGTCAAGGACAAGGAGCGGCGGGCGTTCTGGAATTATGTTTTTAAGGTGCTGCGGTTTTACCCTCGCGATATCGCGCACGGGTTAACGCTCGCCGCAATGGGTTACCATTT
>DATJGV010000249.1:0-2335 GCA_035494575.1 Pyrinomonadaceae bacterium
CCGTTCGCGTCCGGCTGAAGCTGGGTTTTCGGATCGGTCTGTTTTACGGAGGTCGCATAGATCAGAGCCGCGGCAAGAATCGCAATGCCCGCCAGCACGATGAACGCCGTTTTCCACAAGTTGTTGTTTCCCTGAGCGGCCGCCGCAACAGGCGCCTGGCCCACACGATCAAGCTGCTGCGCAAATTCGGTGATCGTCTGGTACCGCATTTCGGGATTTCTTGCCAGAGCCGTCAGGATAACAGGTTCCAGATCCGGCGGCAGATCGGTGCGGAAAGACGAAAGCGGCGGCGGAGGTAATTCTTCGAGTGACTCGCCGGATGGACCAAACGGCGGTTCGCCGGCTAGCATTGTGTAAAGCATCGCTGCCAGGGAATACACGTCCGAACGCTCGTTCGCCGGGACACCGTCCATAATTTCGGGTGCCGAAAATGCCGACGCAGCGTTATTGTAAGTTTCGGGCGAAGAAAGGTTGAAAATTTTAACCCGTCGTGGGCCGGCCAGTATGTCGCTAACAAGCACGTTGTCGGGTGCGATCGCGCCGTGAGTATTTCGTACTGCCGAAACGGCCGCGGCGCCCTCTGCGATCTGCGTCGCAATTCCGACAGCCTCGGCGACCGGCATTTTGCCATCGCGGCTCATCGCAGACGAAAGCGTCTCACCATCGAAATCCTCGTAAACGACATACACTGTCCCGTCGGCTTCGGTTCCGAGATCCGTGACCGACAGGACATTCGGGTTCGAGATCCGCGAAATGTCTCTGGCCTCGTCGAGCATCTGCGTTCCGAGATCGCGATGCTCAGGCAAAAGGATCCTGATGAGCATCGGACGCTCGACGACCGTATTCAGGCCGCGATACAGCGGCGCAAATTCGTTATTCGCCAAGAGCAGATCTACGCGATACCTATTCGCTAAAACCGTGCCGAGATTATTGTCTGTCATCACAGATTAGAACGAACCAAACATTCGTTGGTTGCAAATAAAATGCGGATGAAGTTTTATGCAAACCCCATCCGCCGAATAGATTATAGGATGGTCGTTACTGGTCGCTGACCGGTTTAACAACAACGAACATAATGAGCAGCGCGAACAGAACGAGCGACTCGATCAGAGCGAGCGCGATGATCATCATTGTCTGAACCGTACCGGCAGCGCCGGGGTTGCGGGCAGCACCTTCAGCAGCGCGGGCACCGACAAGTCCCTGACCGATACCGGCCAAGCCAGCAGCCAAACCAAAGCCGACACCGGCGCCGATGGCTTTTGCAGCGTTTACCGAAAACTTGTTGTCACCGGCACCCGCTCCTGCCTGAGCCATTGCCGAAACAACCGACAACATGACGGCAAGCGTCGCAAAAAATAGATATTTAAGTTTATTCATTTTCTTATCTCCGTTTTATTTAATTTGCGAAGGCCGACGGCATTCAATAACAAAACCTGCTGTGCTGTATTATTTCGCCTCACTTCCGGTATGCGCTTGATTTCTACTCCGTGGAGTCAAGGCTCCTGTTGCGTGCGGGCATATCTGCTATAAAACGCGGGTTCCAGATCAAAAAGCCGTTTCCTTCTATTTCAAAAATCAAAAATCGTTATACGTGCGCCGTCGTTATGGCCTCGCCGGTTTTGGGCGAATGTTCTCCGCCGTGCACGTGTTCGTGCGGAGCGTGCGAAACCTCGCTGATATAGATCATCGACAGCAGCGTAAACACGAGCGTTTGCACAAACGCAACAAACAAGCCAAGGCCGGTAAGCAGCAGCGGCAGCAAAAACTGCGTGACCGGCGGATAAAGACCGGTGATCTCGCTGAAGATCTTTTCGTCGGCGAACATGTTGGCAAAAAGTCGGACGCCGAGCGTGAACGGGCGGATCAGGTTGCTTACAATTTCGACACCAAAGATCAACGGTGTAATTATGAACGTCAGCAGCAACGGAAGCCGCGGGCCCGTGAAGTGCGCAATGTGGTTGACCAGGCCGTTTTCGCTGATCCCGACGTAGTTGTAATAGATGAACGACGTTATCGCCAGGGCGTATGTGACGTTGACGGACGCCGTCGGCGCCATGAACATCGGAAAAAGGCCCATCAGATTCGAGATCAGGATCAGAACAGCGAATGTCGCGACGACAGGAAAATATTTGAACGCGTGCTCGCCGATGACCGTTACGGACAGATCCTTTATCACGGCAAACGATGCTTCGAGCGTCATCTGGCCTTTGTCCGGATCGTCAGCGGACAACTTACCCTTCAATATCCACACCACGAAAATGGTCAGCAAACACGCGATAAAGAACATCACGGTGTACCAGGGCACAGCGTTTTCGACGGTGTATTTCCCGAACAT
>DATJGV010000250.1:0-6841 GCA_035494575.1 Pyrinomonadaceae bacterium
CGGCCGACGATACTGCGAACTGTAATGTTTTCAGACATTCCCGGAACGCCGGGCCGCAATGTGCAAATTCCGCGAATAATGAGATCGATCTTCACGCCCGCGTTTGACGCTTCGTAAAGAGCGTGGACGATGCCAGCGTCAGCGAGGCGATTTATCTTCGCTATGATCCTTGCCGGTTTGCCGTTCCGGGCATTTTCGGTTTCGCGGTTGATCAACTCGGTCATTCGCTCGCGAAGGTTTATCGGGGCGACAAGAAGCTGCTTGTAATCGGTCCGCTGGGAATAAACTGTCAAAAAATTGAACAACTCTGTCGCGTCTTCGGCGATGTCCTCGTTTATGGTCAGAAGGCCGAGATCGGTATAAACCGCGGATGTTTGCGGGTTGTAGTTTCCCGTTGCGAGATGAACGTACCGCCGAAGCTCATCACCCTCACGCCGAACTATAAGCGTAGTTTTCGCGTGTGTCTTTAGTCCCAAAATGCCATAAACGACATGCACCCCGGCGCGTTCGAGCTGTTTTGCCCATTCGATATTGTTTGCCTCGTCAAACCGCGCCTTGATCTCGATAACGACTGTTACCTGCTTGCCGCGTTCGCTCGCTTCGATAAGCGCGGGCGGTATTGGCGAATCCAAACCGGTACGGTACAGACATATCTTGATCGCAAGAACATCGTCATCCTCCGCCGCTTGTTTTATTAGATCGGTAATAATGCTGTACGAGTTGAACGGATGATGAAGCAATACGTCGCGGCGCTTCACGATGTCGAATATTGATTCGCCGGTTTGAAGGCAAGCCGGAACCGATTCACGAATCGGAGCTTCCTTCAGATCGGGACGGTTTAGACCATACAAAAACCAGAAATCACTTAGGCCCATAGGCGCGCTTACCTTATATATATCGTCCTGTTCAACGCCGATCGACTCGGTCAGGTATTCGATCATTTCGCCGGGCATTGCTTGGGAAACCTCAAGACGAACGGTATCGCCGAATTTGCGCTTACGCAGATTGTCCTCCATCATCGCCAGCAGGTCGGCAGCTTCGGATTCGCGAAGCTCGATGTCAGCGTCGCGCGTAATTCGGAACAGGTGACAATCTTCCGGCTTGGCCTCCGGTATGAGCTCATGAATGTTTGCCGAGATCAGGTCCTCTACCAAAATGAACCGGTCTTCGTCTTCATCGATCCGGACGAACCGGTTAACGAATGACGGAATTTTTACCCTGGCAAAAAGGTCGTCACCGTGAGTTTTTAGGGCAGCAGCCACTCGGCGAGTGAGGTGCGGTTTGACGCGCATGCCGATATTCAGGTTGCTGCCCGAAATATAAGGAAACGGATGCGACGGATCGACAGCCTGCGGCGTAAGCACCGGAAGTATGTTATGCAGGAAGAATTCATCGACCGAATGCCGTTCGCGCTCGTCAAGATCGGCGTAAGATATCACCACGATCCCGTTTTCTTTAAGAGCCGGAATGATGTCGTTACGCAAGCATTCATCCTGTAATTTCGTCAGATCTAAAACACGGGCGCGTATCTCTTTTAACAACTCGGCAGTGTTGTAGCCATCCGGCCAAACCCGTTCGTCCTCAATATTGTCCATAAGTCCGGACACGCGGATCATAAAGAATTCGTCCAGATTCGACGAGAGAATCGCGATAAACTTCAAACGCTCCAGTATCGGAAGCGATGGATCGAGGGCCTCGTCCAACACACGTCGAAAAAACTCGATAAGGCTCAGGTCGCGATTGATATGGGTCGTATCCGTAACGCCTGAAGTTTCAGCGGTCGGAAAGGTCTCGATTCGCCGTAGAGGATAAATTTGTGAAAGACTATTTTGCATAAAAAACTCGAACTGTTAAGGAAAATTTAACCAGGTGCGACATCGCAACCGCGTTGGTCAGTTGCAAACGCTGTTCCAAAGAAAACGCAGCGGCTAAATTGTTCTAATTACGGTGTTTGCACGTAAGAATAGTCGGTTAAGGAGTAAAAAGTTGCTCGGGATTTTAGTGTATGGAATAAATACACATTGAGTAGGGAAATTTGAGCCGCGGAATGTACGGAAAATAAGGTGAAAAAACACGGAACAAGTTTGCCTGCTCCGTGTGGTTCATTTTTTGATTGTCTTGTTAGGAAACTCTACATCAACTGATTCTTGACGGCATCCTTGACAATGGTGCGGGTTTGTTTCGCCGAAGTGGTTGCCGGTTCCAATTCGACGTGCTCGAGGCCGTAAACCTCCCGTCCGAACGTGCCGTTCCATGGCGGAATGACGATGGAAACATTTCCGTAGGCTTTTGCCTGGCACGCGAGACGCAGGAAGGGTTTTTCGTCTTCGGGCTGACGGTAACCGAAGATCTTGACAGCGCCGCGCTCGAGCCGTTCGACCTCGGAGAGCTTATCCTGACCGCCAAGAACGCCGACCCAACACGTGCCACAGGCAGCAGAGCGGCATTCGACGGGCACAACGCCTTCCCAGCACCGCTCATCCGCCGCCTTCCAGTCTCGGGACTGATCTTTAGCGGACGCCGACGCGATCTCTTCATCATAAATGATGCCGAATTTTCCCTCGAATCCCGGCGTCGTGTAATTGACGGTAAACTTTTTGTCGATGGTTTTGAGAAAACCCAACAGGCCTTGCGAATCGTCTTTGGCCCGCTCGCTAACGATGTGATCGGGCGATTTTGTCATCAATCCTTTTGGCTTTTCGACCTCACCGGCGGCATTTTTGAAGTTATCAAGTCCGGTCTGCACGACGGTCATAAATCCGACTGCGGTGATGCCCAAAACCAGCGAAGTATCGACTTTGAGTTTTTCGGCAGCTAATGCTGCGACCTGCCTGATCTCTTCGGCAAGATCAATATTGCCGTTCTCGAAAACCGCGCTTTCAGCCTCGATCGCGGCTTTAACTGTTTTCCAGTAGCGGTGCCCGTAGAGAAAATGGTGCGACGTGTCGATCTGATTTTTCAGTTCGTAATCGCCTTTGATCACGAAAGCTTGGACCGCCTTTTCCTTGTCTTCAGCCGATTGGAGATAGCGGAAGAGTCCGAGCGGGAAAAATCGAAACCAGATCTGCGTCGCAGCACGATCAACTTTGTGAATCTCGGGAGCAAGGGTTGTGACGGCGGCCAGCCAGTCGCTCTCATTGAACTTATTTAAGTACGCTTCAAAAGTGTTAGTCATATCGTTATGGTGAAAATATGTGAAAATTACCCGGAATTACCAAAGTTTAAATTTTAGTCATTTATTTAGATTTGTGCAAAAGGCGGCTTGACAAAGATTGGCAAAATTCTTATAGTCTAGAGTTTCGGACTTTTACAGTCTGGCTTGCTGTGCGGTTACGCAGGTATCCGCGGGGCGGATTTTTGAGAATGAGACAGGAATTGTAGCGTAAGCAGGGCGAACCAACGCTCACGGCAAAATCAGAACATTTCTTTTATATGCCACGCTACAGCAAAGTTTCAGCTCAGAACGGTTTAATTTTTTTAACTAGTTAATTGGGATGCAAGTTTCGACTTGTGCTAACTGCCGGAAGGTTTTCGGCAAGAGGCAGGCGTGAGATAGCTTTTGCCTTTCAGAGTTTTAAAACCCACCCGCCGCTGCAGGTGGTACCGACTTAGAGGAAATAGATGCCGACTATTAATCAATTAGTTCGCAAGGGACGCCAGAGAGTTAAGTACAAAACGGCCAGCCCGGCTCTGCAGGCAAACCCGCAAAAGCGCGGTGTTTGCACGCGCGTTTATACGTCTACGCCGAAAAAGCCGAATTCGGCTCTTCGTAAGGTCGCACGTGTTCGTCTGACGAACCAGATCGAGGTCACGACGTACATTCCGGGTATCGGGCACAACCTGCAGGAGCACTCGATCGTTCTTATCCGAGGCGGCCGCGTCAAGGACTTGCCGGGTGTTCGCTATCACATCATCCGCGGAACGCTCGATGCGTCAGGCGTCGCGAACCGCAACCAGGCCCGTTCGAAATACGGTGCGAAACGTCCGAAGGGAGCGAAGTAGCGGAGGGCGGACACTCCTGTCCGCAACACCGCATTTTTCAGCGGTGTCAGTTGTTGACAAGTTTTGAAAATTTGGTGCGGTCGACGATTGTTCGTGCTTCGCACGCGGAACGCAAGCGGACAAGAGTGTCCGCGCTCCAATAAGAGTTATGCCAAGAAGAAGAGTTGCAGGAAGAAGAGAAGTATTGCCGGACCCGATCTACAACAGCCAGATGGTTACGAAATTCATCAACGGTCTGATGTGGCAGGGAAAGAAAACCGTCGCCGAACAGATATTTTACGGTGCGATGGAGAAGATCGGCCAAAAGACCGGTGAAGAACCGCTTAAGGTTTTCAAAAAAGCGCTGGACAGCGTTGCTCCTACTCTGGAAGTCAAGTCGCGGCGTATCGGTGGTGCGACATATCAGGTTCCGTTAGAAGTTAGTCGCGACCGCCGCAGTACGCTGGCCATTCGCTGGATCGTCACAAACGCACGGAACCGCAGTGAAAAGACAATGGAAGACAGGCTCGTAGGCGAATTGCTTGACTCGACGAACGGACGCGGCGGAGCGATCAAGAAAAAGGATGACGTTCACCGAATGGCTGAGGCGAACAAGGCGTTTGCACATTATAGATTTTAGTGAGTCGTTCGTGGTTCCTGGATCGTTGCGGATGATGAATCCGACAAGCAACGGTCAACCAACGACGAACAGGTTGTTATGTCAAAGATCAGTTTAGACAAATTTAGAAACATCGGCATCATGGCCCATATCGACGCGGGTAAAACCACGACGACGGAGCGTGTGCTTTTTTACACGGGTGTTTCGCACAAGATCGGCGAGGTTCACGAGGGGACCGCGACGATGGACTGGATGGAGCAGGAACAGGAACGCGGCATCACGATCACTTCGGCTGCGACGACTTGTTTCTGGACGCGTAACGGTGTCGAACATCGTATTAACATTATCGATACGCCGGGCCACGTTGACTTCACGATGGAGGTCGAGCGTTCGCTCCGAGTTCTCGACGGTGCCGTGGCCGTTTTTGACGGCGTTGCGGGTGTCGAACCTCAATCGGAAACCGTTTGGCGTCAAGCTGATAAATACGGCGTTCCGCGTATTTGCTTTATTAATAAACTGGATCGTGCGGGTGCATCGTTCGAAAGAAGTTTTAATTCGATTTTGACGCGCCTCGGTGCGAACGCCGTTGCGTTGCAGATCCCGATCGGCCTGGAAGATCAGTTAAAAGGCGTTGTTGACCTCATTTCGATGAAGGGGCTGATCTGGAACGACGAGACAAAGGGTTCGCAGTATGAGACTGTTGACATCCCGGCCGACCTCGTCGATACCGCAAAGGAATGGCGTGAGAAATTGGTCGAAGCCGTGTCGGCTATTGACGACGATCTAATGATGAAGTACCTCGAAGGCGAAGAGATCTCGGAGGACGAGATTCGTAAAGCTCTTCGTCAGGGAACCATCGATCTCAAGATCGTCCCGGTCGTTACCGGTTCCGCATTTAAGAACAAGGGCGTGCAAACGCTTCTCGACGCTGTTGTCGATTATCTTCCTTCGCCGATTGATATTCCTGCTGTCGAAGGCGTTAATCCGAAAACCGACGAAACTGAAACCCGCGAAGCCACCGCATCGGCTCCGTTTTCAGGCCTCGTTTTCAAGCTTATGGCCGACAAGCATCTCGGCCAGCTGGCATTTGTCAGAATTTACTCCGGCACCGTCAACTCAGGTTCCTACGTTTACAACACGATCAAGGGCACAAAAGAACGCGTCGGCCGTTTGATGTTGATGCA
Organism: Pyrinomonadaceae bacterium; assembly: GCA_035494575.1. Taxonomy (GTDB): domain Bacteria; phylum Acidobacteriota; class Blastocatellia; order Pyrinomonadales; family Pyrinomonadaceae; genus OLB17. The sequence goes on from DATJGV010000250.1 coordinate 5,785, forward strand.
CGCAAATAAGCGTGAAGACGTTGAATCGGCAGGTGCGGGTGAGATCATCGCGATCGGCGGTATGAAGAACGTCACCACCGGCGACACGATCTCGGATGAAACGAAACAGATCGTTCTGGAATCGATGGAGTTTCCCGATCCGGTCGTTCGCGTCGCGGTTGAACCGAAAACGCGTGCCGACCAGGACAAAATGGGCATCGCGCTCAACCGTCTTGCACAGGAAGACCCGAGCTTTCAGGTCAATACCGATCATGAAACCGGTCAAACGATCATTGCCGGTATGGGCGAACTTCACCTTGAGATCATCGTTGACCGCATGAAGCGTGAATTTGGCGTTGAGGCCAACGTAGGCAAGCCGCAGGTTGCGTATCGCGAAACGATCACGACCGGCGCTCCGGGAAAAGAAATTTTCAAAAAGCAGTCCGGTGGCCGCGGCCAATTCGGCCACGTCGAACTGGAGATCGAGCCGGCGCCCGGCGAAGGCTACGTTTTCGAAGACAAGATCACTGGCGGAGCGATTCCGCGTCAGTTCATCAAGCCTGTTTCGGAAGGCATTCAGGACGCAATGCGTCGCGGTTTCCTTGCCGGATACGAACTGGTCGATATCAAGGCAAGCTTGGTTTTCGGTTCGTATCACGAGGTGGACTCGGACGAGCGTTCCTTCCACATCGCGGGCAGCCTGGCATTTCAGGACGCAGTGAAAAAGGCGAAACCAGTCCTGCTCGAGCCGATAATGCGGGTTGAGGTTGTCACGCCGGAGGAATACATGGGTTCGGTCAACGGTGACCTGAATCGCCGTCGTGGTCAGATCGAGAAAATGGAGCAGCGTCCCGGCAACGTTCAGGTCGTAACCGCGTACGTGCCGCTGTCAGAGATGTTCGGATACACGACCGATCTCCGTTCTGCGACGCAGGGACGCGCGACCTCGAGCATGCACTTTGAGCGTTACGCCGAGGCTCCGCGAAATGTTGCTGAGGAGATCATCGCCAAGGTTAAAGGGGCCAGCAATTGATAGTTTTGCAATTTCAAATTCGAGATTTGAGATAACAAAAGTTCA
>DATJGV010000251.1:0-2999 GCA_035494575.1 Pyrinomonadaceae bacterium
TTTCGCTAGTCACCGGTGGAGCCTCATCCGGTGACGATGCAGTTTTTTGTTCGTCGCTCATCGTTTCACCTCATGGCATTATTTTGGTAGATCCAGAACATCCGAACGGGTGATTATTCCCGTAATTCTCTTAAAATCTTCAATAAGAACGGCCGGCGATCTTTGCAGCTTCGTCTTTATCTCATTAAAGCTCGCGTCAACCTCGATAACCGGAAAGCTTTTGTCCATGACCTCGCTTACCTTTGCATTGAGCAGATCACGATTTTCAAGCAATTTAGCAAGCACGTGACTTTCGCGCAAGCTTCCTACCGATCTGTGCTCCTCTAAAACCGGGATTTGCGTTACGCCGTTTTCCGTCATTTTTGCGAGAGCCGCGCTCAATATTTCATCCGGTCCGACCGAGATCAGTTCTGCGGGTGCTCCGCCGTTCTTTGTTTCAGCGATGAGCCCGGCAGTAATACGCTGCGGTTCGAGCAGCAGTTTTTCCTTCATCCATTCATCGGAATGGAATTTTGTCAGATAATGTTCGCCAGTGTCGCATACAATGAACACTACTAGACCGTTCTCGTCAAGGTTTTTTGCAACTTTGAGCGCCGCCGCAAAGTTGGTTCCCGTCGAACCGCCGCAAAAAATTCCCTCCGTCCGCGAAAGCTGGCGGGCAAGCTCGAACGACTCACGATCCGTGATGTTGATGATCTCATCGATGATTTTCATATCGGCGTTGCCGACCGGCAGGCTTTGGCCGATGCCTTCGACGAGATACGGCGTCGCTTCGGGAACGTGACCCGATTCTTTATAGGTCTTAAATATCGAGCCGTACGGGTCCGCGCCGATTATCTGAATTTTCGGATCTTTCTCTTTTAGATAGCGTCCGGTTCCGGAGATCGTCCCGCCAGTTCCGATACCTGAAACAAAGTGCGTTATTTTTCCGTCCGTGTCGTTCCAGATCTCTGGCCCGGTCGTCAAATAATGAGCCAACGGATTGGCCGGATGATTGTACTGGTCGGGATAAAATGAGTTCGGCGTCTCTTCGGAAATGCGTTTCGCGGTCGCGACGTAATGGTCCGGCGTTCCGGGCTTCGCGGCAGCAGGGCAGACGACGATGTCGGCTCCGAGCGATTTGAGGTAACGCATTTTTTCGACCGAAACCTTGTCCGTCAAAACAAAAATGCATCTGTACCCGCGAACTGCCGCCGTCAAAGCCAAACCGATCCCGGTGTTTCCCGACGTAGCTTCAATGATAGTTCCGCCTTTTTTTAGAACACCTTCTTTTTCGGCCCAATCGATCATCGAAATACCGATGCGGTCTTTAACGGAGTAGCCCGGGTTGAGGCTTTCCATCTTGGCAAATATCGGCGCCTTTATTTTGTGCTGCTTAGCGATCGTGTTGATCTTGACCAGTGGTGTGTTGCCGATAAGGCCCAAAATATCGTTGTAAAATTTCATTAGTTCAAAGGATGTCTAGAGCTCAGCTAGAGTGTGCCGGTTCTATGATTTTATATGTGAAGTTTATGCCGAAAGGCTTTTTCTGGCAAGAAGTATCGCGAGATACTTGCCCCGAATTTACCCGTAGAACGGGTTCATCTTCGTATCATCGTGGCCAGCATCGTCGCGCAGACCTTTTCGCCTGCGAAGGCGTCAGCCGTGCAAACCGTTAATGTTTTCCCGGCTCGTTTCACCTCGGCACGGACTTTGATCAGATCAGCTTTTGCGGGTGCGAGCAGATTGACTTTGAATTCGACGCTGAGAACCCTCGAACCTGCCGGCATTAAGGTATATGCGGCATACCCGCAGGCGCTGTCAAGAATCGTTGTGATAATTCCCGCGTGGATAAAACCGTCCTGCTGGGTCAGGTCTTCGCGAAAGGGTAGATCTATTTCAATAACTCCTGGCTCAACTAAAACGAGTTCTGCACCCAGCAATCGCATCACTTGCTGCCGGGTGAAATTTTCGCGAACGCTATTTTCTAGATCGAGATCAGGCATAAGAATATTGGATTTTATTTGGGATAGCGATCGGCGTGTTCTCGAAATCCTTAAACGCTTTTCAAAATCTCCTTTCTCTTAGCAAGCAGCCGTGCAGGGTTGTTTGTGATGATCGATGTAACACCGAGCTGCATTGCCTTTTTAACCCAACGCGGGTTGTCGGCCGTCCAGACGGCGACGGACATTCCTGTCCTGGCGACCTTTTTCATAAACTTTCGCGTGACAAGCGAGTAATGCACCGATATATGGTCCGCGCCTAGTTCGTTGGCGATTCTCACAAGGTGTTTTTCCTTTCGCAGAAATCTCATTACCTTCGGCGCAAAAAGCGCGGCGGTTTTCACGCCGGGACAGCGAAATCGCATGTGAGGTATAACGCTGAGCTTAAAACTCTTGACGATCATCTGTGGCAGCAGCGGCGACGGTGTTATAACCGAGCATACTGCGCGGCAGAGAGCCTCGACCTCGGCATCACGACATTTTAATTCGATAAAAATAAGGCCGCGAAAGCCACGGAGTTCCTCCAACACCGCTTCCAGCGTCGGCACAGTATCGGCGGAAAAATCACTTGAAGCTCGCTTTTTGTAGGCATCATTGAACCACGAGCCAACGTCCACTCCGGCAAGTTCGGCCGACGTCAGATCGGCAACTTTTTCGTCACGGCGGCCCGTGCGCATAAGGTTTGCGTCATGGATCACTACCGGAACGCCGTCTTTCGCAAGTCGAACGTCGAATTCTACACCATCGGCGCCGATCTCGATGGCACGACGAAATGATGAAAGTGTATTTTCAGGAGCAGCGGCACTCGCTCCGCGGTGAGCAACGATCAGGGGTAGGTGCGTCGGTTTAACGGTCATCTAGATCTCGCTTTTTTCTAATAGAAAGATCGTTTTCGACCAGGAGATAGGCTCATGGATCGGAAACTTATGGTTTCCGACGATTTTAAAATAACGTTGTGAAATCTTTCTTACATCCCGTATCGGATGCGTTTTAAAGTTGTACAAGAGTTCAAGGACC
>DATJGV010000252.1:0-5984 GCA_035494575.1 Pyrinomonadaceae bacterium
CTTTAAGGTGACGATGCTGAGCCCGACAGCCGCATTGGTAACTTATTCGGCGACACAGGACGCAACCTGCGGAGGCCAGCCCATACCTGCGAAAACGAACGTTTCGACGATCTACGTTAAACGGAACGGGAAGTGGCTCGGTTTTTTTCACCAGGAAACACCGGTGATGTGACGGTGGAGCAGCCGCAGTCGGCAAGAAAGTATTGAGCCCCCATCCCTGATGGCCGCAACCTGTCTGTCGCCGCGGGCTGTTACCGCCGCTGCTTGCGGAATTTAGCGACTTCGTCTGAGGTTAGTTTACGATAACCACCAACCTTTAAGCCGCTGTCGCTGAGATGGCCGATGTTGGTGCGCTTGAGCTTCACGACCGAATTCCCGATCGCGTCGAACATTTTACGGATCTGTTGGTTGTGGCCTTCATAAAGCGTGACCTCGAACCAGCCGTTTTTGTCGGTAGGACGAAGCTCTTTTATCTGAGCCGGTGCCGTTTTGAATCCGTCCTCAAGCCTGATTCCCCGTCGCAATTTATTCAAAGCGACCGAGGTTGGCAGGCCCTTGACTTTTACCTGATAGACCTTTGGAACCGTCTTTGACGACGCGACGAAGTTGGTAAATTCGCCGTCGTTTGTCAGGATGATCAGCCCTTCTGTATTGAAATCGAGCCGTCCGACCGGATGGAGTTTGCCGTAGCCTTTGACAAGGTCAGTGACGAGCTTGCGGCCTTCCGGATCGGCGGCGCTCGAGAGGTAACCCTTCGGTTTGTTCAGTAAAAGGTACACGTTTTCGCGATGTTTTAATTTTGCGCTGATCAGCTTACCGCGAACTTTGATGTGGTCCTTTTCCGGATCGGCTTTTGTGCCGAGTTCTGTGACGATAGAGCCGTTCACGGTGACCTCGCCCGACCTGATGAGTTCTTCAGCCGCGCGGCGCGATGCGACGCCGGCCTGGGCGATGAGTTTTTGAAGTCTTTCCTGCATAAAAATGCTTATCCAAAGAAGAAAAAGAAAAGATGAATACGAATCTGCACAGATGTTTGATCTGGTCTTTGTTCTCGTTTTATTATCCGCGTTTATCTGTGTTCATCTGTGGTTAAATTCTTCTTCTCTGACTGTGAGATCAACCGGCTAGATCTTCGAAATCCTCAATACTCGGTAATTCCGATAGGTCTTTTAACCCAAACTGGATCAAAAACTCTTTGGACGTGCCGTATTGCATCGGGCGGCCGACGGTTTCCTTATGACCCTTGGTTACGATCAGCCGTTTTTCGAGCAGCGTTTTTATTGCCGAAGCCGACTGCACGCCGCGGATTTCAAGAATTTCCGGCACAGTCACCGGCTGCTTGTAAGCGATCACCGCCAGCGTTTCAAGCGAAGCCAGCGAGAGTTTTGCGGACGGGCGTGTTTTCAGAAATCTCCGGACATCTTCGTGAAATTCAGTCCGTGTTGATATTTGCCAGCCGCCGGCGATCTCTCTAAGCTGCAGGCCGCTTTCGCGACTTTTGTATTCCTTCGCAAGTTCCTCGACGGCAGCCTCGACGCTTTCCTTGTCTTCATCAAGGACCTCAGCCAGAAGTTTAGTTGTCAACGGTTCGTCCGAGACAAAGATCAATGCCTCGACAACCGCGACAAGCTCGGAGAGGGACCTGTTCTGTTTTTCGTTTTCTTCCATCAAAAAGTTTGGGCGAGGATCTTGAATGCTTCGCATTCATGCAGGCAGGATGCCTCCGCTCCAGTCAGACCCGTTTCAAAATTATATCTCCAAAAGTCTTGCTTTGGATCAGCTTTACGCTCTCGGTCCGCGTTATTTCCAGAACCGCGACGAATGCCGTGACCAGTTCGCGTTTTGAGTGCATTTCTTCAAAAAACTCCAAAATGCTCAGTTCGATCTGATCAAACAGTCTTTTTTTCAATGTTTTGATCATATCCGCGAGCGAGATCTCTTCGCGGTGGATCTCCATCTGGACCTCGTCCTTATGCCGCGCGACGATCTTTTGGAATACCGTCAGAAGATCGAACATCGTCGCGTTTATTTCCGCGTTGTTTTCGTCCGATTCGATCTGGCCGCGGGCGAATGTCGCCTGTTCGACGGTCGTCCGTTCGTACAACATCTGAGCGGCGGATTTGTATTTTTCGTATTCCAGCAGCCGGTCGATCAGCTCTTTTCGCGGATCTTCTATCTCTTCGTCCTCAGCTTCGGACGGCTCACGCGGCAGCAGCATCTTCGATTTGATCTCGATCAGCGTTGCCGCCATCACCAGAAAATCGGCCGCGACCGAAATATCGAGTCTTTTCATCAGCCGGATGTATCGAAGATATTCGTCCGTGATCTTTGCGATCGGGATGTCGAAAATGTTCGCCTGTTCCTGTTTGATGAGATAAAGAAGCAGGTCGAGCGGCCCGGCAAACTCGCCAAGCTTGATCTTCAATTCGTCGGCAGATTCCGCAACGATCTGCGGCGTCCCGGCGAAAAAATCGAAGCTGAATTGTTCCTGCTGGTGTTCCATTGTAAGCAAAGCATTTTAACGGGAAAGGTGACAGGACGCAAAATCAATGGGTTTTTATTCTGAGCGCGGTTCGGTTTGGATGGGTCTCGATCGATGCCATCGAAAGTCTCAATCATCGCCTGATTCAACTTGAGGAAGAAAAAGGAAATTCTTGATCTTACTCCTGTGAGGGGCCGTAAAAGCCTCCCACTCTGTATTAATAACATTTTCCCGAAATCACAAGCTAAATGTATTTGGTTTCTCTTAGATAAATGATGTAGTCGATTTTTGGGGGCTCAAGACCGTCTTCACGTAGTTTGAGGATGATGTTTCCGCGATGTATCGACGAATGCAGCAAAACGTGCGTGAGCATTTCGCGGTAAGTGTTTTCGTATTGTATCCCTTCGCTTGTGCGGTAGCGGACGGTGATATCGAGGCCTTCTTCATCAAATCGGCGCAGCAGTTTTTCAAATTGTTCCGCGGCGGCCTTTGCAAGCTCGCCGCATTGAGCGAGATCGAGACCCGGCCAGAAATTGAAGCCCGTAGAATCCTTGCCGTAAAGCCTCTCGTAATATTCGGCTTCAGTTATTAACAGATGGGCAAGGATCTGCAGCGACCTTTCCGAAGCACCCGTCTTTAACGCGACGATGATCCGCCGGTTGGCCCAATCGTTATAGCGAAAAAGTTCGCGAAGATGTTCGATGGTCTGCATGTAAAAAAAGCGGAAATGAAAATAAGCGGCCGCTGCATTCAGTTTTTCACGCTCTCACTTTTCCCCTATTTCCGCGGCATGTTGCTTCAGATCCTCAAGACTTACAACCTCGAGGGTTGATTCGTGCGTCGCCTCAAGCACGACCCGCGGAGCCATTCCGTCGTCAAGAGCCTGTTTCCAGCGAACCGCAACAAGGCACCACTTGTCGCCGCCTTTAAGTCCGGGAAAGGCAAATTCGGGACGCGGCGTCGAAAGGTCGTTTCCTGCCGATTTTGAATACGCAAGAAATTCCTCCGTCGTCACAACGCAAACCGTGTGGCGTCCGGCGTCTTCTACACCTGTCCGGCAATATCCGTCGCGGTAAAATCCGGTCATCGGATCGGTGCAGCAGCTTTGTAGTTCGCCGCCCAGCACGTTTTTCGGTTTCGGGTAATGGCCGTTTCCGTTGGTAATGCTCATAGGGCTATTTCACAATTGCTTCCAACTACCTTTCGAAGAAGCTATCGACTTCGACCTTTGCGACTCGGGTTGCAAAGGCTTTGTACCACATTTCAAATCCTTGTGCTTGGGCGATCTTGTGTTCGGCGTGATTTTTCCATCGCGCGATGTCCTCGAGGCTGGCCCAATACGTTACCGAAAGTCCGATCTCGCCGCGCGCAGACTCAATTCCGAGAAACCCCTTTTCCTTTTGCGCCAAGTCGAGCATTCGCTCACTCATCTCGTCATAGCCGTCGCGCGCGTCGCTCTGGACCGTGGTAAAAATGACCGCGTAATACGGCGGCGACGGCGTTTCCGCGAATTTGTTCATACGGCCTCTCCTTGCTCCTTCAGCAGTTCGAGTGCCTTTTCCACAGGCCTGGCGAGTACGGCCTTGTCGCCGACCTCAACGATAGGCCGCTGCAGCAAACCCGGGTTTTCAACGATCAATCGGACGATCTTATCGGGCGGCATTTCTGCCGTAATTCCGAGCTCCTTAAATGCCGCCTCACCTTTTCGCAGTACGTCGAACGGCGAGAGACTCGCTTTTTTCAAAAGATCGCGAAGCTTTGCTTCGGTCAGCGGTTCGTTAAAATAATTAACACGGTCGTAACTGATGTTGTTCTCACGGAACACGTCTGCCAGCTTCCGGCACGTCGTTCAAGTCGGCTTTTCGTAAACGGTTATTTTATTCATTGATTTTCGTATGCCTCAGTTACCAGAATATCAGACTTCTGCTGCTGATTAATTATCCAATTAATAATTATCAATTAAATAATTAAATGGCAGAAGAAAAGTTAGGCTTGGCCCCTCATATCGCGACGCATAAAAACTCGCTTCTCAACGGCAAGACCGTGGTCAGCTTCTTTTTCACGGATCGCCAGCATCCACGGCAGCAACTCTTCGGGATTTAAATCTTTGAAGCCGTGTTTCCTGTAAAATGGCCCGTTCCACGGTACGTCGCGGAATGTCGAAAGTGCGACAGCAGAGTGACCGTTTTCCCGCGCCCAGCTGCAAACGGTTTCGAGCAAGCGGCCGCCGATTCCGCGTCTGCCATGCTCAGGCAAAACATCCATTTCCTCAAGGTAAGCGGAGCCGTCACGGACGGACGTGATCGCCATTCCGACGGGCATTTTTTAAATGCAAGACACCCAAACTTGTCTGATCTCGACAAGCCGTTCGAGTTCTTCAAGCGGGAACGACCCGTCAAGAGCCTCGTCGATCAGCCCAAGCCCTGAGAACATCTTTCCGGCTTCGCCCTCGATCTCGTGGATCCGCAAAATTTCGTCAGCGCGGGCAAGCCTGATTACAACATCCATGGTCCCTCAAAGTTTTGCCCGTGAATAACGCAGATAAGCGCGAATATCGTTTGATTTTTATCCGTGTTCGTTCGCGTTATTCGCGGGCAATAACTCCTATTGCCTAAATCCCGCGATTCCCATTTTGTCGTACGCCGAGCGCAGGGTCTCCCCGGCAATTTCCGCCGCGGTTTCGGCACCGGTTCTTAATATCTTTTCAAGCGCCGCGTCGTCATATTCCTTCATGCGTTCCTGAAACGGACGCAGAAATTCGACGGTCGCCTCGGCCAGCTCGGTCTTAAACTGTCCGTAGCCCTTGCCCGCAAAATGTGCCTCGCATTCTTCGGCGGTTTTGCCGGTAAAAAGCTGATAGATCGTCAGCAGATTGTTTATCGCCGGACGCGACGCATCGAATTTTATCTCAGTTCCCGAATCGGTCACGGCTCGCTTTACCTTTTTCGTAACCGTGTCGGCATCGTCAAGCAAAAAGATGGAACCGGCTGCGTTCTCGTCCGATTTCGACATCTTTCTGGTCGGCTCCTGCAGCGACAAGATGTTTGCACCGACAGGCGGAATGTACGGTTCAGGTATCTTAAAAATCTCGCCAAAATCGCGGTTGAACCTTTCGGCCAGATCGCGCGTGAGTTCCAGATGCTGTTTTTGGTCCTTGCCAACGGGAACGAGGTCGGTCTGGTAGAGCAAAATGTCCGATGCCATCAAAACCGGATACGCGAATAGGCCGACGCCGGCACGTTCGGTGTTGCCCTTGCCTTTGTCCTTAAACTGCGTCATCCGCTCGAGCTCGCCCATTCTGGCAATGCACGACAATATCCAAGTCAGTTCCGTGTGCGCGGGTACATCCGATTGGATAAAGATCGTTGAAACCTCAGGGTCTATGCCCGCCGCGAGATAAATGCGTGCGAGATCGAGCGTTTTTTGTCGCAAGACCGCGGGATCCTGCGGCAGCGTTATCGCGTGCAGGTTGACGATGCAAAAAAAGCTTTCGTATTCGTGT
>DATJGV010000253.1:0-3046 GCA_035494575.1 Pyrinomonadaceae bacterium
TGACGGACGTTGACGACCGCATCATCAACGAAGCGGCGAAGCAAGGTATCAGCATCGACGAATTTACCGCGCCGTTTATTCAGGCGTTTTGGGAAGATTTCGACGCGTTGGGCAACGAGCGGCCCGAGATCACGCCGCGTGCGACGCATCATATCGCGGAAATGATCGACATAATTGGGAAGCTGCTCGAAAACGGCCACGCTTACGAATCTGAGGGCTCGATCTATTACCGCATTTCCGCGTTTCCCGAATACGGAAAGCTGTCGAAGATAAATTTTGCGGGAAATATTCACGGCGGCAGCGAGCGGATCGACACGGACAAATACGACAAGGAAGACGCACGCGATTTCGCGCTGTGGAAACTGGTCGGCGAAAACGACGAACCTGGTTGGGACGCGCCGTTCGGACGCGGCCGTCCGGGCTGGCATATCGAGTGCTCGGCGATGTCGATGAAATATCTTGGCGAGACGTTCGACCTGCACGCCGGCGGCATGGACCTGCAATTTCCGCATCATGAAAACGAGATCGCCCAAAGCGAAGGTGCGACCGGAAAGCTGTTTGCAAAATACTGGATGCACAGCGAATTTCTCAAGATAGACGACGTTACGATGTCGAAATCGAAGGGAAACTTCTTTACGTTCCGAGACCTTCGCGAGCAGGGTTATTCACCTCTGGCGATACGTTATTTGCTGCTGTCGGTTCCCTACCGCAAGCAGCTTAATTTTACGTTCGAGGGTTTGCAGGGAGCGGAAAGCACGGTTGAGCGTTTGCGCAACTTTCGCCGTCTTGTAAAAGAAGCAAGTACCGAACTGGGATCGAATCCTGAGGTAAAGGCACTGGCCGAAAATGCCCTTGGCGAATTTGAGGCCGCGATGGACGACGATGTGAACACTGCGGTCGCGCTAGCTGCAATTCACAACCTTGTCCGCGAGGTCAACATCGTTTTGGCCAGGGACGGATTGCTTGCGGACGATCAGGCGGCGATCCTGGATGCGGTTGCGAAATTCGACGCGGTGCTCGGGATCTTTGGGCCGGAAGAAACCGAAATGCTCGATGCAGAGATCGAAGCACTGATAAATGAGCGTCAGGAAGCGCGGCGAAACCGCGATTTTAAACGCTCCGATGAGATTCGCGATCTGCTTGCGAACCAAGGGATATTGCTCGAAGACACAAAGGATGGTTTGAGGTGGAGACGCCGATAGCAAAAGGGCAGCGTCATTTAACGTCTTCTATGCGAAAGCTAATAGATATTGCGAAATGGAGCGTAACGCTCGGACGCGGGCCCCAGACATTTTTAGGCGCAACATGGATTCGTACTGTTCTTAAACTAGCGCCGGAATCCAAAAAGAGGATATGGGCTTTGCGTATGCTGTCGCTTAGCCCGCATTACTTCATCGATCCCGAAAACCCCTCGTACGCGGGAATGTCAAATGACGAATATCTCGAAGCCGTGTGCCGAGATCTGACCGTGTCTCGGGAAAAGATATTTGAATACATTCTGAAAGAAAGGCTTGCTCCTGACGACGTCGTCCTTGACTACGGTTGCGGGCCGGGTTTTTTGGCAGCCACGGTTTCCAAGCACGTGCGTAAGATCTACGCTTGCGACATCTCGACCGGTGCTCTCGACTGCGCACGGATCATAAACAATTCAACAAATCTCGAGTACCTCACGGCTGATGACAAAGGATTAAAAGTAATACCTGATAAAAAGATCGACGTCGTGTTCAGCTTCGCGATGGTGCAGCATATTTCTGATGAGGTCTTCGATCTAGTTTTGAAATATATGCGGCAAAAACTGAAGCCCGGCGGACGATTGGTCCTGCACATCCAACTCCTCGACGCGGCGTGGAAAACGGAGCGCGAGTGGAAGGCCGACAGATCGATCATCGGCAGGGTCAAATACCGCGTAGGATTGCATTGTTTCGCCAGGCCGGAGCAATCGTTCCGTCAAATATTGGAAAGGAACGGGTTCGCCACTGTAAAAATCCAGAATATCGCTGATATTGTTCCCGAGAACTTTGACGATATCTGTTCGCAAAGCCTTCTCACGGCCGTAAAAGCTGGCTGAACATTGCGGCCGGATGGTGGTGTTCAGGCGTTCTAAAGATCGATGCCGTCGCAAAGCCTCCCGTTCACACTTGTATAAAACAGCGGAACCAGCTTGAACGTGTCGGTGTTGCGGCAGTAGGAAAGGCATTTGTCGAACGGCTTGGAATAGATATGCAGGCTGACGGCGCGTTCGTTGTATTCGGTGAGATTTAGTATCTGGTGAATGGGTTCTTCGAGATCGACCTTTGCCGCCAGACAATCGGACAGGTCAAAATTGTTGGTTTCCGAAAGCTTGCAATAACCCTTTCCTTCGTCCATCTCGGCGACGGCAAAGTTCTGTCCGTGCAGTTTGCCCACCGGTACGGTCATCCAGCATTTTTGATCGGCGTGGTTGTGTATCTTCGAAACCTGCCCGCTCTCCCAACAGATGGCCATCATTTCGAAACGGGCATCCTTATATATAAGGTTGCGTGTGTAAAATTTCTCACTCCAATAGAAAAAAGGCGAGATCGTGTCGACATCGACCGGGTGGTCTGCGAGAAATTGGTAAACGTCGTCGCAGGTGAATTGTTCGTCAGGGATCGAAACCAGGCCGTCGATTATTTTGTTAATTGGAATGCCCATGTGGTTTATAGCAAGACTTAAAGACCGGAAACCACTAAATCACACAAGATAACACTAAACGGCATTTCATTTTCATGTTAATTCGTGTTGTTTCGTGGTTTCAGCCAGACCGAAACATTAAACTGCACAAAAATAAAGTTAATTTTCCTGTGCTTTTTTCAAAAAGTCAACAAACTCCTGCGTGTTGCGCGTAAGGCCGGGAAACGACGCAGCCGTTTTACCATTCGCGTCAACGACGGCGTAATAGGGCAGAGCGACGGTGCCGAACATGTCCTGTTCGAGTTGTAGATGCTTTTCGTAAACGTCCCCTTCGCCGTCCGTGTACAGGCGTACCAAAACGTATTTGTTCAACTCGTCCCGGACCTCTTTTTTG
>DATJGV010000254.1:0-5718 GCA_035494575.1 Pyrinomonadaceae bacterium
AGACGCACTCCTTCTTAGTAAGAGTGTATGTCGAGCTTGCAGCCTCGGTCACCTTATACTGCGTGTTCGAAACCGAAGGCGGAACGCAGTTTATTCCTGCCCCGCAACTATCTTTCGAACCGCCGTCCTTTTCGGTGAACGTCGCTGGGAATGTGCCGCTCGGGAATCCGCTTGTGTTAAATGTGAAGTCTGTATTAGTGTCGCCACTTGGCACGGTCACCTTTTTGACTATGACCCTGCCGTTGGTGTCATTGATCGAAGTGTTGGTGAACGTACAAGTGTAGTTTTCGCCTTCCTTCATGTTGATCGTCACCGTATTACCCGATGATGACGAATCGCCACCGTTCGGACTCGTTAGCGTACAGGGTGGACTTGTAAAACTGAGAATGAAGGCGCTGTTCGATGCCTCCGTAACAGTTTTTGTGCCAAATGAGATGACGTTCGAAAAGACCTTGGTATTCGAGAGGGTTGGATCCGAATCATCATCAAGGTTAAAACTTGCCGGACTTAGGCCGGTATCTGTAAAGCTAAAGTCATCCGAGCCGTTCGGAATCCTATCCTTAATGATCGTGACGCTGCCCGGAAAGATGACCGCGTCCGCTGAAAGCGAACGGTCCTGATTTCCGCCCGAGCCGTCGAGATTGAGAAGGCGCGTGTGGTATGGAGAACCAGAAATCGCGACAGCTGAACCGCCGTCTCCCCAATCTTTTCGAGTTGAAATATGTCCGCCCCAAGCAAGAACCGGGTTGGCCACACTTGCCGTAAAGGTGACTGTTATACTCGCGGATTTGTCGCCTGCAAATCCGCTGCCGTTAGAGTACGAATAGGAACTCATACTTTGAAGAGTGCCGCCATAAAGTCTGAGTTTACCGGCTATAGGGGTTACGCCTGCACCGGTGACCTGCGGGTCCGGGGCTATGGCGAGCTCGGTGTAATTAACAGTATTCGTGCCTGGGAAAATGCAGCCACTTATGCCTAGGCAAGGATTTGCGTCAGCTACCGATTGGTTCCAGTTGGTGATGTAGTCAATGGCGTGCTTGCCGCTCTTGGTTGTGTCCCATTCGATAGTGACGGTGTGCTGACCGAGAGGGAGGTTACTGAACTTCATTCGGTATGGTATCGAATCACCCTCGAAATACACTGATTTGCTGGCGCCAAGGTTTCCATTCACCCATTGGGTGCCACTTGTGTTGCAGCCGTCGAGGTGTGATGACGGCAAGGGATCGTTGGCGCACTGGTCAAGATCAGCTGCCGGGTTGCCAGCAAGCAGTGCTGCCGGGGCGTAATATGCATTTGCGGTTGCCGTAGATGCTGTTCTGAGAAAGGGATTTACCGATTCTGTGTAGAACAGATCTTCAAATATCGAGCCTGATGGGGACAGGCCTATTTGTTTTTGAAAAGATGCCGGGAGGGTTGCGCCGACGAGCGCGACGGTCCCGATAAGGAATAACAAAAAAGCAATTATCCCCTTGAGGTATCTCTTGGGTAATAGAACTCTCATAAGGTGTCTCCTAAGATCCCGGCATCTTCGGCCGGAACGGAATAAACGGAGAGGGAATCCCGTTTGCTAATAAGCAAAAATCGAAAGAGAAACGAGGAGGAATTAAAGGGGCCGTTGTAAGAGTGTCGTGGGTTAGAGGCGACGATTAATCAGACCATCCGCGATTCTGTGCTTTCAGAACATACCGGGCGCACGATTTGTGTCCGGTCGCGGCTTTTGAAACGCTTGCTTTTTCAATTGTAAGCATAAACGGTTTAGGGGGCTGTTAGCGTCAAAAGTCGGTATATAAACTTACCCTTGAACGATAGTGAGAGGTGAAGTAATTAAAATGACAACCGATTGTCAAAGAACAAAGGCTTACAGAACAAACGCGGCACACCTTGCCGTGTTTATCCACATAAAATCAGTTCGAAAACTAATAGAGTACTTGTTATATATTCCTATTTGGCGCCCCTGTCAATACTTTTTTTCGCGTTTTAGTCAAAAAAATCAAGGGTTTCGACGAATAAGCATAAAAACAAGATACGCCTACAATTGCATGAGTATTGCGCTTACAGATATGTAGGATTGAAGGCCGGCGGAAACGCAAATCTTCAGTAGGATTGAATGTTGGGGGGCGCAAAATTAGCGCCCCCAGGGGTCGCAATTAATTAGAGACAAACTGTGGTTTGGAGAACAACCTCATAATTACCGGAGCCCTGGAAGGTCTCCTGTTGGATGGTGAGTGTTCCACAACCGAAGGTAATGTTATCGAACCTGGCAATCCAGTTCTTGTTCGGACATCCGGCAGCCGCAGCAGTGGGGTTTGGCGGCGGATCGGTGGTGACCGTAAATGTCAGGTTGCCGTTTTTGGGGTTGTCTATAAACTGACTGCCTGACGTAGCAGCAGGAACAGCCGGGTTTTGCCCCGGAGCGTCGTTTCCGCCGCTTGGAGTGGTGCAAACCGTGGTTCCTGTCGCGTCCGGAAAGCTTAATGTGACAATAACGTCGCCATTTCCCAGACCAGCGACGGATCCTGTTGCGGTAGCCGTGGATCCATTATCGACAACGCTTGGGCCTTTTTTGTAGTGAGGGCTATCCGCAGACACTACGAATGTGAATAAACTGGCAACGGCCAATAGGGCTAAGGTAAGAATTGTTCTTTTCATTTTTCTCTCTCCTTTTTTGAAGATCGTCGATCTCCGGTAAGGTGTCGGACCGATGGCCCGGTTTTTAGCGAAGAAAGACTCGGGAGATGGTGAGCCGGGTGGGATCTCCGGAGAGTTACATTTTTCGAACGTCCGTTAGCAATAGACCAACGTGGTTCGAAAAACGAGCGTAAGGCACTGGCGATCGTACTTGTTTCCGTACGACTTCTCGTGGAAGCTTTGTTTTGTGCTTGGCAGAAAACTATAACTGTTTGGTATCCGTGTCAAGACTTTTTTTCGGCAGGAAATGCGTAAAACACGAACTTTTGCAGGATAGGCGGCCCATCATTGAATGTGTTTTGCGCCTAAGCGTGGCAAAGAAATGCGTTAAAGAAATTTACTGACCAAAAGCAGAGGAATGGAAAATTTTAATGCTTTGCGCGAGAGTGTGTAGTTTTCTTGATCGATATTAACTGAAAATGTAGTAAAGGTCAGTTTTCATTCATAACGCAAACACTCGATAGGGTCGAGCTTTGCGGCTTTGCGCGCGGGCAGGACGCCGAAGATCAGGCCGACGCCGACCGAGACAGTTAGGCCGGTGATGATCGCCCAGAGCGGGATCGAAGCGGGCAAGCTTGGGAAGAGAAGCATTATCAAGTTGCTGATGCCGACGGCGAGGACCACGCCGAGGATGCCGCCGAAGAAGGTCAACGTCATTGCTTCGAGCAGGAACTGTAAAACGATGGCGCCTTTGGTGGCGCCGATGGCCTTGCGGATGCCGATCTCCTTGGTGCGTTCGGTGACCGAGACGAGCATGATGTTCATTACGCCGATGCCGCCGACGAGCAGACCGAGGCATGAGATGGCTATCGCCGCAAGGCCCACGCCGCCGATGATGCCGTCAAACTGCGCGATGAAATTGTCGGCGGTCTTGACGTCGAAATTGTTCGGCTCGCCGTATTTCACGCCGCGCCGCTGGCGGAGAATTCCCTCGACCTCCTGGGCGGCTTCGTTCAGCTGGCCGGGCTTTGCCTGAATGATCTGGAGCATCTCGTCACGTTCCGGGGCGGCTTTTCGCGCCGTGCGATAGGGAAGAAAGACCTTGCGGTCTTCTTCGTTTTCACCAAAGAAACCGGCTTTTCGTTTTTCGATCACGCCGATTATTTCCCACGTCGTGCCGTTCATTCGCACCACCTTTCCAACAACATCGTCCTGCTCGTTCGGGAAGAGAGCTTCGACGGCGTTGACACCGATGACGAGAACATTGCGCCGCTGGTAATTGTCTGCCTCTGTGATAAATCGGCCCTGTTTGATGACGAGATTCGTCATCTCGGCGTAGTTCGGCTGAACACCGTCGGTTAGCGCCCAGCGGTAGTTCTTGCCTTCGTAAACAAGGTTGTCATCAAACGCGCCGCCGAACGAGCCGATATTCGGCGCGACGCAGGTTATGTCCTGAACTGCGGTCGACTGGTTAAGAATCGCCGTGGCGTCTTCGTCGGTCAGTGGTTTGCGGTTACGTTCATCACGGCTCCGTGGGCCAAATCCGGTCGAGAGATGATATGCATAGATGTTGTTTGTGCCGTACTCTTCGACAATGGACACGATGCTCTGACGCATCCCGGTCAGGATCGACGCAACTACGATCGCCGTCATCACACCAACGACGATTCCAAGGATCGTCAAAAAGCTGCGAAACTTGTGGGAAAAGATCGAGTCCATCGCCATGGCGAGAACTTCTTTTGGTAATGATGCCGAGTACCTCATATATTTTCAACGCAGAGATCGCGGAGGCCGCAGACGCTCATAAAACTACTTTTTTCAACCTCTGCGTCCTTAGCGCTCTCTGCGTTTAACTTTGAGTTAGAGCGACGATCGGATCGAGCCGTGCGGCTTTCCATGCAGGATACAGTCCCGCGATTATGCCGATCGTGCTGGAAACTATTACCGACAGAAATACATATCCGATTGTGATCGTCATTGTCATTCCGGCGAGGATCGTGATCAGATACGTCACCCCGGTTGCCAGCATCAGCCCAACGATTCCTCCGACTACACACAGCAACGCGGATTCGATCAGGAATTGCAGCAAAATTTGTTTACGGGTCGCACCGAGCGCTTTTCGCAAACCGACTTCGAATGTCCGCTCGGTCACAGACACAAGCATGATGTTCATCACAACGATGCCGCCGACGACGAGAATGATCATCGTGATCGGCACAACGACAGCGGCGATGGCGCCGGTGAACTGGTCCATCTGCGAGTTGAACTCGTCAACGTTTACAAGACTGAACGTTTCCTCTTCGCTGCCGAGTAGCTGACGCTTGTTTCGGAGCAGCTGCCGCGCCTCTTCGATGGCGGCCTGGAATGTTTCCTTGTTCCGCGATTTGCCGTGAAGCTGTAATCCGCCCTGCCGCGAAAACATCTGATTGTGCAGCGTGATCGGGATATAAATATTGCGGTCCATCGAATCGCCCATGAACGAGCCGCGTTTGTCTTCGATGCCGATTATCACAAGCGGAATGCCGCGGACCTTGACAGTTTTGCCGATTGCCGTCGAATAGGGGAAATATTTGTCCTTGATGTCGGTTCCGATGACGCAAACCTTTGACGAATGCGAGACTTCCTCGGCGGTGATGAACCGGCCTTCGCTGATGGTTTTGTCCTCCATCTCGACAAAGTTTTCCGTAACGCCGAGGATCCTTACCGAAGGCATTTCGACGCCGTTTTCGCTTAGGTCGGCGCTTGCCCAGATCTCTGCTCCGACCTCGCTGCAATTTTTACATCGTTCTTTTACGTAAAGATATTCGTCCCAGGTTACATCCTTGTTGCGGCGATTTTTGCGTTCGAATTCCTCGTCCGACATCCGTCCTGTCGATGCCATCCGCGTGATCATAAAATGGTTTGCGCCGAGGACCTTTGAAACCTTGTCAATAACGTATGTCTTAAGTCCGCTGATCGATGCGCCTACAACGACGACCGCCGCGACGCCGATGATTATGCCGATAAGCGTCAGAAACGCGCGCAGCTTGTGCTCAAGGATCGATTTTATCGCGATCCAGAAAGCGTCGGAATAGAATGAGTACAACTGGC
>DATJGV010000255.1:0-30174 GCA_035494575.1 Pyrinomonadaceae bacterium
AGTGTGTTAATGCACAACGGTCTAAGGTCGGAAGCCGAATTGATCGGTGACGACCCGGACACGGATCTTGCGGTGATAAGGGTTAATGCACATACTATCGCGCCGGTGGCCCTCGGCTCGTCGACCGGGTTGAAAGTTGGCCAGCTGGCGATCGCGATCGGTAATCCTTTCGGTTTCCAATCGACGGTGACGGCCGGTGTGATCTCGGCTCTCGGCAGAAGCCTGCGCGGAAGCTCCGGTCGGCTTGTTGACGACGTTATACAAACAGATGCAGCGTTGAACCCTGGCAATTCGGGCGGACCGCTCGTTGATTCAAGAGGTGAGGTGATAGGTGTAAATACTGCAACGATAGTCTCCGCTCAGGGTCTGTGTTTTGCAATTGCCATCGACACTGCAAAATTTGTCGCTAGCCGATTAATACGCTTCGGCAAAGTCAAGCGCAGCTACATCGGGTTGGCGGGCCAGAACGTGCCGATTCAGCGACAGATCGTACGTTATTACGGACTACAAAACACGAACGGCATTTTGGTCGTTTCGATGGACGAGCAAAGTCCGGCAAGAGTAGCAGGACTAAGAGAAGGTGACATTATCGTCGAATTTGCGGGCGAAAAGATCGAAGGAATAGACGAGCTGCATCGCCTGCTGACGGAAGAGAGGGTCGGGATCCCGCAGTCCATAGTCGTGGTCAGAGGCGTCGAAAAACTTGAGCGGAACATAATTCCGCTTGAACGAGAGTTTGTTAATTAGGGTTTTGCGGACGGTTTTGAGATTAGGCTATAATTTCAGGAATAATATTAGGAGATAGAAATGGGAAATTTTGCACAGGCAGTAACAGATTCTAATTTTGAAAAAGACGTTTTGGGTTCCGATAAACCGGTACTTATCGATTTTTGGGCAGAGTGGTGCGGTCCGTGCCGCATGATCGCTCCGTCGGTCGAGGCAGTCGCGGAACAGTATCAGGGAAAGGCGTCGGTTTATAAAATGAACGTCGATGAAAATATGAATGTGCCGCAGCAGTATGGCATCCGCGGCATACCGACGTTGATCGTTTTTAAGGGCGGTCAAGAACAGGAACGTATCGTCGGCGCGGTCACGCGTGAGGCGATCGCAAAGGTCGTCGATAAATATATATAAAAACGTCAGAAAAAATAGAAGAAGCGCGGTTTCCAAATTTGGCAACCGCGCTTTTCTTTATTTAACAAAAACCAAGGTTTTTGGTTTTACTACCGGACGAAGATATTATTGGTCGGGTAATCGCCGTTCGTTCCCCACGGGAAGATAGTTGCGGTTGCATCGGGATGGAGTACCCAGAAAGTGCTTTGGGTATCGGAACGCCAGATCGCAATGTCGGTCCGGCCATCGCCGTCATAGTCGCCCGGAACATCAAAATCTGTTGAGAACTGACCCCACTGCGTATAGGAAAATGAACCGGTTTTCGTCAACAGCCAATGTTCGATGGTGTCGTCGTCACGGACTCTGCCCACCATAAAATCGGACTTACCGTCTCCGTCGTAATCGCCCGGAATGGCAAAGTCGGAGAACAAGCCCCACTGGACCCAATCGGCATTGCCGTCAGAGGACCGGAGCACTTCGAACAAGTTGTTCGATGAATCGGTGGTCGGGCCGTCGTGCAGTGAGGCCGACAGACAGTAATCGTACTTGCCGTCGCCATCGTAGTCACCGGGAACCGCAAAGATGTCCGTATCATCGCCGAAGCCCCACGGGACGGTGGTTATATCGTGATTGGGGTTGTTAAGCGAACCCTTGTAAAAGTAGTAACATTGTCCCTTTGGGTCAGGGCTTACCGGACAGCGGAAAACGGCCATATCAGCTTTTCCGTCACCGTCGTAGTCGCCGACAATGGTCGGATCGTCGTTTGGCTGCCCGAGTTCCTCAAAATGACCGGTACTGGTTGAGCTGTCGATGATCCAAAAGCCGCTGCCTCCGCCGTCAACCGGTCGCCAGACAGCAACATCCGTCTTGCCGTCACCATCGAAATCGGCCGGCGTTATAAAATCGATGGTCGCATCACCCCAAGAGCTGAAGCTCAGATTGCCGGTAGCACTGTTAAAGATCCACCACTGAAGAACACCGTCGCCGGCGGCCGCAGCCGACAGAACGGCCTTTTCGCCGCGGAACGTACGTTGCCGACGAAGCGAGCCTGCTAGGCGGTTCCTAACCGAAAGAGCCGACGAGCCAACCGCGCCGGATGAGAAGTCAAAGCGAATGATCGAGAAATCGGTTTTATGATCACCGTCGAAATCGCCCGACGTATGGCAATAAGTTGCAGCAGATGCGGCATTAAGCGGAACCGGGCCGGTTACGACACGGAAGTCGTTGTTGTTATTATTCGAATCACCGCAGCCTACGGCGTTGCGGACTGCTCCCTGAACATCGGTCAACGGGCTGGCGTTATTAACCGCCGTGCCGCCTTCACCATTACCGGCGGTACCGTTGCCGGCGGCTCCATACGCGACTCCGTCAACGGTTGTGGCAAACTGTGCCGATGAACAGGGGCTTGCTGTCGATCCGCAGTTTAACCACGTCGTAGTATTTGTAAGTACCAATTTCCCGCTGCTTGCTGACAAATCGATCGCAGTCGAACTTGCGTCAGCGGCTATTGGAAGCGGCGCTCCAAATGCACTCGCCGTTCCCAGAGCTATCAGGTAGTGTTGCCCCGGATTAAGCGTTACGTTCGGAAGATTGAAAATGTCCGAGCCCGTCGCTCCGCCAAATAATCCAAGCGCGGAACCGTACTGCAGTGCCCACCCGTTCAAAGAAACGGGGGATGCTGACCGATTAAATAATTCGACGTAGTCAATATTATAGGTTGGACTTCCGGTTGTTTCACCGCCGCCGCCGTAAATCTGGCTTATCACGACATTAGAAATATTGTCCTGCGTGGTCGCGACCACACTCGGTGCGGCGTTCGTCACGACCGAGGTTTTCGCGGACGGACGTCTGGAAGAATTTCGCTGGCCGTAACCCGACACAGACAGGAGTGCCAACAACAAAAAGACACCAAGGATCGATCTTTTCTTCATTTGATTTCCTCAATAAATAAAAATTTTTGCAAGTCAGGCAGCGTAATTTCAGCGGCGGGGTGTTTTCACCGCATCAAATAAAGTACGCAATCGGTCAAAGTACATGAAAGAACTTTTCGCAATCATACCATATATATGATTTTTAACAATAGAAATTTCCGCGAACCATGTCGGTTATTACGGTTTTTCTGATACAATCGACGAATCGAAGAGGTTTATTAGAAATGCGTCCGAGAACCGCGCTTTTATTGCTTGTCATTTGTCTTGGGACCTGCGTCGTTGGGTTTTCGCAGACAAAAAAAGACGATGACGAGGTGCTGAAGATCGACACCCGATTGGTCGATGTGCCGGTCGTCATAACGGACAAAACCGGAAAGCCCATCCTCAATTTAAAAGAGAACAATTTTACGGTTTTCGAGGACGGCAAACAACAGGAGGTCACGCAGTTCGGCGCGACATCGGCTCCATTCGAGGTCGCGTTGCTGCTTGATACTTCGGGTTCGACGCGGGCGGACATTGAACTGATCCAGCGGGCAGCTCAGTATTTTATCGCTTCGCTGCGGCCGGGCGACCGAGTTGCCGTAATTGCATATAGGACCGACAAAACGCCCGATCGAGCTTTGGCAGTGAGTGAAGTTCTAAGCTCGCTAACCGAGGACCGAGCTAAGCTTAAAACCGCCGTCGAAAAAGCCGGAGTTAGTAACGGTACTCCGTATTACGACAGCCTGGTTCAGGTCGCGGACCGGGTTTTTGGCGACAAACCGAAAGATGAATTTCGGGGCCGACGGGCGCTGGTTGCTTTAACTGACGGAGTGGATTCGACAAGCTCGGCCGATTTTAATCAGGCAAAGGAGCGGCTCGAAGCGACCGGTATCGCGGCCTATTTTGTTCAGGTGGACACGCGAGAGTTTTTTGAAGAAAACCTCATGGGCGACTGCGATACAGCGATCAGGTTTTCGGCGGCGCAGATAAGGCGCTATTTCGCGATGTTCAAATCGAACGACGTTGAAAAAACTACAGATTTTTGCAAGTTGGGCGAATTTGAACGGTTGGCGATAAGCAAAAAGCTATACGAGATCGCCGATAACGAAATGACGACACTTGCCAAAGAATCGGGCGGGAAAGTGTTCCCGGTCGCCGACCTAAGTGAAGCTCGTGGAGCATTCAAACAAGTAGCGGATGAGATCGGGACAAAATACAGCTTGGGATATTACTCCTCAAACGAAAAGCACGACGGGACCTACAGAAAGATAAAAGTTGTGCTAAAGGGCGTGCCGGCTGGAACGCAGATCAGGGCGAGAGAAGGGTACACGGCGCCCGCAAATTAAGAACAGCCACGATTTACACAAATCGAACGAATAATGAGTTTTAATTCGTGTTATCGGTGTATATCGTGGCAGAATTTTTGTATGACGGCTAAATTTAGACGCGTTTGTTTAATGGTCTTGGACAGCGCGGGCATCGGCGAGATGCCCGATGCCGCGGCGTGGGGCGATGCCGGAGCGGACACGCTCGGGCATATTCTGGATTCGCGAAAGGTCGATTTGCCGAATCTGCAAAAGCTGGGATTAGGGAATATTCGACCACTTGCGCATCTGCCCGCTATTGAAAACCCGATCGGTTCCTACGGCAAATGCACGCTCAAATCGAACGGTAAAGACACGACGACCGGGCATTGGGAGATGGCTGGGATCGTTTTGGAAAAGGCGTTTCCGACATTTCCCGACGGGTTCCCGCCGGAGATCATCGACGAATTTGTTGCAAAGGCGAAAGTGCCTGGCGTACTGGGAAACATTCCGGCATCAGGCACGGAGATAATTAAAAGCTTAGGCGAGGAACATGTGCGAACTGGTAAGCCGATAGTTTACACGTCGGCGGATTCGGTTTTTCAGATCGCAGCGCACGAAGAAGTAATTCCCGTCGAACGACTGTATGAGATATGCGAGATCGCGCGCGATATTCTGGACGGAGATGCAAAGGTTGGGCGCGTCATAGCTCGGCCGTTTACGGGAACCGTTGCGGATAACTTTATGCGGACCGAAAACCGACACGATTACGCCGTGCCGCCGCCCAGCGAAAACCTCTTGCCGCTATTGAGCAGCAGCGGCCTCGATGTTGTTTGTATCGGCAAAATTGCTTCGATCTACGACAGCGTCGGTGTTACGCAAGATCTGACGGCAAAGAATAACAATCAGGCAATAGATCAAACTATCAATGCACTAAACGCTGAATCTCACGGCCTGATCTTTAGTAACCTTGTGGATTTCGACATGCTCTACGGCCACCGCCGCGATACTGAAGGCTACGCTCGGGCGCTTGAACATTTCGACGGCCGTTTGCCGGATATCTTAGACGCGATGCGCGGCGACGATCTGTTGATCATCACTGCAGATCACGGCAACGACCCGACCGCTCCGGGCAGCGATCACACACGCGAATTCGCCCCGCTGTTGGTTTATGGCAAAAATGCGAAATCCGGCGTGAATCTTGGTACCCGCGGCAGCCTTGCGGATATTGGGCAGACGATCGCAGAGAACTTTGGCGTGTCGCTTAATGATGGCGTAGGCTTTCTCTCCGAAGTGATTCAATAACGACGCACCTTCATATTTTTTGTGGTGCATCGCCTATCAAGACCTATCCCTTACCAAGTTCGAAGAGGACGTTTCCTGCGATCATTGCGGCGACCCAGATCACGATCAGGGCGATAAGAAAGCCGACATTCCTGTCAGGATGCTGAAGCCTTGTGTCGCCTTCTTCGTCGCGTTTTAATTGTGCGAAACGTGCACCAAATGTCTCGACTACACCCATTCCGAGCAGGCCAACGCTCAGCCATTGGTCCCACAGGGTCAGTACTTCTGCTTATCGTGGTCTTGGGGGCTTTGATGCTCGGAGGATTTTTTAGTGCTGCCTGGCAGGGCAACGAGCAGCCAGCGGCGACCGACACGACAAGATAAAATAAACCTCATTTATTCTGTAAGCTAACGGCGGCCGAAAATTTCGGCTTGTCGCTATTTCCGCTGGACGAAAGCAAAGACTTTCCTTACACTGCCAAGGGACAAATTCCGAAACTTCAAACTAAATTTATGAAGCGAAATATCTCTGCCGCGCTAATTGTGTTTTTGTGCATGTCGTTTTTGGTACATCCCGTCTTTTCACAGAACAGCACGGGCCTGCTTGCGGAGTACAACGAGTCACCGTCACGTCTGCGCGGGATGATCGAGAAATATAATGAGGACTATGGCAGTCTTGATAGATTTTATACGTCAAGGACCTCGCCGAATCGTGCTGCTCGGATGCGGAAGTTGTATTCGGATGAGATTGCCGCTCTCAACGGTGTCGAATTTGACAAGCTGAACCATGAGGAACAAGTCGATTATATCTTGTTCAAGAATTATCTTGAGCATGAACAGAAAGAGCTTGACCGCACCGACAAACAGCTTTCGGAAATGGCCGACCTGATCCCGTTCGCGGGTACGATCAGCGATCTCGAAGATTCACGTCGAAAGCTTGAATCGATCGATCCTGCAAAGATCGCCACGCTTCTGAACGACCTCAACAAACTGATCGCTGCGACGCAAAAGCATTTTGAAGACAGTGCGACCGCCAAACCAAAACGAACAGTCGCCAACCGTGCCGCGCGAACGGTGACCTCACTCAGAATCACGCTGAAAAATTGGTTCGCGTTTTACAACGCGTACGATCCGAATTTTACATGGTGGAATGCCGAGCCGTACAAAACGGCTGATGATTTGCTTGGAAAATATGCAACGTTCATTACCGAAAAACTTGTTGGCATAAAGCCTGACGACAAGACAACGATAATCGGCGACCCGATCGGCCGCGAAGCTCTGATCGATGAGCTGCGGTACGAGATGATCCCGTACACACCGGAGGAGCTGGTCGAGATCGCGAACGAGGAATTTGCCTGGTGCGAGGCAGAGATGAAAAAGGCTTCGCGGGAAATGGGCTACGGTGACGATTGGAAAAAAGCGCTCGAAGCCGTCAAACAAAAATACGTCGAGCCGGGAAAACAGCCCGAATTGATCCGCAATCTCGCGTTTCAGGCAATCGATTTTGTCGAAAAAAACAACCTTGTCACCATTCCGAAACTTGCACGCGAATCGTGGCGGATGGAAATGATGACGCCGGAGCGCCAGCTCGTCGCGCCATTCTTTTTAGGCGGCGAAACCATACTCGTCGCATATCCGACCAGCGGCATGACGCACGAGCAAAAAATGATGTCAATGCGCGGGAACAATCCGCACTTTGCACACGCGACGGTTTTTCATGAACTGATTCCCGGGCACCACCTGCAAGGATTTATGACAAAGCGGTACAGGCCGTACCGCCAGACCTTTTATACGCCATTCTGGATGGAAGGCTGGGCTCTCTATTGGGAATTTTTAATGTGGGATAAAGGGTTTCAGAAAACGCCCGAAGACCGCATCGGCGCATTATTTTGGCGAATGCACCGTTGTGCACGCATTATCTTTTCCCTAAATTTCCATCTCGAAAAAATGACGCCACAAGAGGCGGTCGATTTTCTGGTTGACCGCGTGGGACATGAGCGCGACAATGCTGCGGCCGAGGTTAGGCGTTCGTTCTCCGGCGATTACGGGCCGTTGTATCAGATCGCTTATATGATGGGCGGGCTGCAGTTTTACAATCTGCACAGGGAACTGGTCGATTCCAAAAAGATGACCGACCGCGAGTTTCACGACGCTATTTTAAGGGAAGGCCCGATACCGGTCGAGATGGTTCGGGCGATCCTTACTAAACAAAAATTGTCGCGTGACTATACGCCGAATTGGAGATTTTATTCGAAATGACCTGCGTATGTTATGGATGCAGATAAATGCTTGCCGTGCGATGGCCGAGCAAGGAAATCGGTATAAAGCTGATCAGGGTCACCCAGATAAACCAGACCGGTTGTCCCGGAAGAGCGAGGAAATAACCGACTCCGCCAATTATCAGAAGCACGCCAACTAGTATCGGAAGGAGAAAGCTGCGCATCTCCTTCGAGATCTTGGCCGTTATCCAACCGGCGGCAAAGGCTCCCAGAATGATACCGGATAACGACGTCAGATAACCACCGAGAGGCATTGTCGGGAAGAAAGCGCGAATCTCGTCCCGCGAAAGATATTCGAGATTTTTTGGCGGATGCGGTGCCCAGTCTGTCCCGATTATAATGGCAAGTGAAATTATACAGGTTGCCAAAGTAACGGCGGCAACAACCGCCAAAAACCTTCGATGCATATCGATCTCCTCCGAATCAAGTTGTATATATTGGCCGAATTACCGAATTCGTCTCCTATTTTAACTCTCATTATTAGTGGCAAGCAAGGAGTAGAGAATTCGGATGATCTTTACGATCATGCTGTCGTCGAACTTATTTCCCGCGAAGATCGATTGTCCGCAAAGAGCCGCAAAATTTGTTCACAAGATCTTGTCAGATGTATCAAAACCATTCATCGGCGTTTTTGTACGATACAAGACAGAAGAGTTCGTTTGGGGTTTACAGTGGTTTTTGCGTGGTGAAAAAATGGCACGCCTTTTGCGTTTGATCCATAACGGAACGATCGAAATCCCGGAGAATTTATGTCAAAACAAGTCATAACAGTCGATGGAGAAGAGAGATTGGTACGTGAGGATACTGCCCGGGCATATCGCGGTGTTTATTGGGCGTTGATCAGCATTCTTGCTTTCATCATTATCGCCGCAATACTTTTTTTTGGAGGATTTTTTGCGACGGTAACACACAATTCGTCGCCCGAGGCCCGACCGGCAACCGAACGTCCGAGTGCTCCTTAGATCACAATTTTATTTTTGGTCATTGTATTTTTATTTATTAGACAAGGGGGCGATACAATGATTTGGTCAGCGATGACGTGCGGCGCTCTTACCATAAGAGCGTCTTTTTTTGCGCCTTTTGATAAGCTATATAAATGCTGGTTTTGGGAATCGAGAGTTCGTGCGATGAGACGGCCGCGGCGATCGTGCGCGACGGGCGCGAAATATTGTCATCGATTATTGCATCTCAGATCGAGCTGCATAAGCCCTATGGCGGCGTGCTGCCTGAACTGGCCTCGAGCGAGCACCTGGCAAAGATCGAATCGATCGTAAGTGAGGCTGTCCGAAAAGCCGGAATTGGACTCTCGGACATTGATGCGATCGCTGTCACACAAGGTCCGGGTCTGATCGGATCGCTCCTCGTCGGCGTTTGTTATGCGAAGGCGCTGGCGTTCGCCCTGGATAAACCTATCGTGGGCGTCAACCATATTGAAGGACACGTTTACTCAGTTGCGTTCGAAAATCCGCGGGTCGAATATCCCGCACTCGCATTGATCGTCTCCGGCGGCCACACAAACCTCTTTCATGTTCCCGAAGAAGGACAGTATAAACTCGTTTCGCGGACACGCGACGACGCGGCAGGCGAGGCGTTCGATAAAGTCGCGAAAATGCTTGGTCTGGGCTATCCGGGCGGGCCGATAATTGAGAAACTTGCGCGGGACGGCGATGCCCGAAAGGCGAAATTTACGCTGCCGAAGATCTCGGACGGCCGGCCGGATTTTAGCTTTAGCGGCCTGAAAACAGCTGTTGCAAGGTTTATTCGCGAACACAAGGTGGAACCTGTGTCGAATGGACAGGAGCCGACGCAGTCGGTCAAGGACGTTGCTGCCGGGTTTCAAGCGACGGTTATCAGATCGCTCGTCGGAACTGTTGAGAAAATGGCTGCGGATCTAAATCCACGCACTGTGATCGTCGCAGGTGGGGTTGCATGTAACGAGGCGCTCATTGATGCGGCCAAAGAGGCCGGTGAGCGGTTGAATATTCCCGTATATTTTCCGTCGAGACTTTTATCTACCGATAATGCAGCGATGATCGCCGCGGCGGGGTACTTCCATTTGAAACATGGCGAAAATGCTGATCTCGGGATGACCGCCGATATTACAATGCGCCTGCAAAATGTGGACAATGAGGACGCGAGTTTGAAGAAGAAAAAAGTGAGATACAGACTTTAGAGCCTGCTTTCGACTTCCAGGTTGATATTTTGGAAATTCAGGAGGCTGCGGAGTTCGCTAGTTGGTGGTTTTTTGTGTCATTTCGTGGTTGTGCAAAAACTGAAACCACTAGTTTACACAAATCAACACGAACAAATCCTGTTTCTTACGGGAATGTTTTCGGTCGATCTATCTCAAGACCGCACGTCCTAACGTCAACACCCTCACCTTTTGAGCTCCGCCTTTTTTCAAGATCTTGGCGCATGCCGAAACGGTTGCTCCGGAGGTCATAACATCATCAACAAGGAGAACGTCCTTCCCAAGGATTTTTTCCGGTTGTACCAAATTGAAAGCCTTGGCCACGGACATTTCGCGGGCTTTTTTGTCCATTGCCACACGGTGAATTGCGGTGTGAACGCTGCGTTGGAGTACGTCTTTTTCAAGGCGCGTGACCGTTTCTGACGAAATGATCGATGCTATCGTTTCCGCCTGATTAAATCCCCGTTCGAGCCGGCGTCTTGCCGACAACGGAACGGGAACGATGATGGTCGCATCAGTAAATTCGATCCTATCTAACGCCGACCGCAAATAATTGCGAAGCCGGTCAGGAATGAACGGATCTCTCTTGAGCTCCAAAATCGAAGCGGCAAGGGCTTTTTCGTATACGCCGATCGCGTGGGACGAATCGTAAAAATGCTCAGTACAATTAGGGCAAAAAACCGCTCGACGGCTTGGCTTTTCAAGCAGATAAGCACCGCATTTTGAACAAAGAGTTTCCGAACCGCTGAAAACACGTGTCGCCATCCAGCAATTTTCGCAGGCGACGCCATTGCGGCGGTATTCAACACTTCGTCCGCAAACTGCGCACGGCTGCGGGTAAACAAGTGAAAGGATAGAGTCGGCCAGCGACGTGAGCATAATGAGAGAGTGGAGCTCTAAGAAAAATGCGGCCCTGCATAAGGACCGCATCCGTTGATCTTATTCTTCTTCGAGCAAGCCCTGTTCGAGCAGTTCCTGGCAGCTTAAACAGTAGCGTGCCCAGGGAATTGCTGCCAGGCGTTTCGGATTGATGAGATTTTCGCAGTTCTGGCACGGCCCGTATTCCTCATCATCGAGACGCATAAGGGCTTCGTCGATCAGGGTCAACTGCTTACTTTCGTTTTCGGAAACCGCAAGCATCACGTTTTTCGAATAGTTTCGAACCGCGAGGTCAACCGGATCGGGCGTTTCCGAATCGTCGATGGAAAGATCGTTGCCTTTTAATTTATCGATCAGGAGTTCGCGTTCGGCGAGAAGTTTTTCTTTGATATCTTTTAGCTGCTTTTGTGTCAAATTGCTCATTTCTGGTACGGAAACCCTTTAATTATCGTATATCCGCGATAAAGTTGCTCTAACAGTACGACACGAGCCATCTCGTGCGTAAAAGTTAGAAACGACAAAGATAACATATAGTTCGCCTTTTCGCTAACCGCCGTGGACACCCCTTCGGTGCCTCCGATAATAAACGCGATCTCCTTTAACCCTCTGTTTTGCCAGTTGGTGATCTCTCGGGCAAGATCGAAAGAGGAAAGTGAGCGTCCCTTAACGTCCAGCAGACAGACGAAGCTATTTTGATTCAATAATTGCAGGATCCGGTTGCCTTCGATTTCGGGGCTTTCGTGCGGGGCGGAATCGCGGATCTCCACAATTTCGCACTTAACAAAATGCGAAAGACGCCGCATATATTCGTCCTGCAGCGCCCGCCAGTTTTTGTCTTTGGTTTTTCCGATCCAGATAAATTGAAACTTCATCAATTTTGGTCCTCGGAGACATAGGGATTTTTCTTAAATATGGATCGAGGGGCTAAAAGGGATTTTTCAGATCATTCTGGGTCTAACAGTTCTATTATTCCCCTGAATCCCATTTATCCCTGTTCTTGCGTTGGCGTGTTCGCGTTTCGGCAGTTTTACAGATCACTCGGCAATTCGACACGTCTGGCGTCGCGCCACAACCGTTCCAGGTCGTAAAACTCCCGTGCGTCTTTGTCGAACACGTGCACGATGAAATCGCCATAATCGA
Source organism: Pyrinomonadaceae bacterium (assembly GCA_035494575.1). Taxonomy (GTDB): domain Bacteria; phylum Acidobacteriota; class Blastocatellia; order Pyrinomonadales; family Pyrinomonadaceae; genus OLB17. The sequence goes on from DATJGV010000255.1 coordinate 12,104, forward strand.
TCAGCACCCATTCGCCGGTCTTGTAGCCCTCGATCCGGACGGTCCGAGCGTTTAGCTGTTTTTTAAGCTGCTCGCCGATCTCGTCGCAAATCGCCTGTACCTGTCGCTGGTTCGAACCGCTGGCGATAATGAAAAACTCCGCAAAACTCGCAATTTCACGAAGATCGAGTACGACAATATCTGACGCTTTTTTATCGCTCGCGCAGCGCAGCGCAAGTTGCACCTCAGCGTCAAGATCGGTAAAAGGCGTACGCTGCGAGGCTACGACGCCTTCTGAGGCTGTATGTTTCAGAGATTTTTCCTGTGTTTCTTCCATTAGCTATAAATCTGATATTTTTCGATGTATTTTGCAACTTCGACAGGAACATCGTCGCGCCAGTTTTCGTTGCCGTCGCGAATTTTTGTCCTGATATTTGTCGCGGAAATATCCACCTCAACAATATCGGTTAAGTAAATATGCCGGTCGGACCCTGCGCCGTTTGCAAAGTGCACACGCTTTCCGCCGCTCTCCGTATCGCTTTCTCCCCTCATGTCAACGATTCGCTCCCGAATTTCATCCGGCACATGCGAAGTCCCGATCTCAATGCCCGGACGCGTCACAACTATATGATTTGACGCTTTCAGAACAGCTTCCCATTCGTGCCAGGTTGTAATGTCCTGCCATGAATCGGCGCCCATCACAAAAAATATCTGGGTATCCGGCAATTCCTCATTTAGCCATGTGAGAGTTTCGATCGTGTATGGCCGCTCCGGCATTTCGAGCTCCATTGTGCTTACCGACAAGCGTGGCATTTCCGCTGTCGCAAGACACAGCATCGCAAAGCGGTGAAAGGCCGATGTAGGTTTTTTGCGGCGTTTGTGCGGCGCATGAAATGCAGGCACAAAAACGAATTCGTCCAATGAAAAAAGCTCCGACACCCGCTGAGCGACCAGAATATGCCCGCTGTGAACAGGATCGAAAGAGCCGCCGTAGAATGCGATTTTTTTCATTTGAGCGGCAGTTCCTTATTGATAAATTGCCTCCAGCTTCAGCTGAACGTTCGCGATGGTCTAGAGAAACGGGCTTCAGCCTAATGCTACACTTTGCAATTCCGCTAAAGCCAGTAAGGACTGGCCCTCGGTTCCTCCAACTTTAGTTGGAGAAATTTAAAGGCTTGTGTCCTTCCCGATGCCGATTTTTTGCTCGACTTCGGCGGACAATTCATCGAGCTTTTGCGATACCCCAAATACAAGTTCCTTTATTCCAGTGCCCACAACCGAAGAAATTTCAAAAAAATCCTTTCGATCCTTCTTTGCCCTTTTTCTCAGAGCCTCCAATCGTTCCGGCTCGTCCAGAGCGTCGATCTTTGTGGCAACGACTATTTGCGGCCTTTCCGCAAGCTCCGGGCTGTAATTGGCAAGCTCGCGGTTTATGATTTCGTAATCTTCGACCGGATCGCGGCCCGAAAACGACGAGACATCAACGAGATGCAGGATCAGCTTTGTGCGCTCGACATGCCGCAAAAATCGATCGCCGAGGCCCGCGCCTTCTGAAGCTCCCTCGATCAAGCCCGGAATATCGGCTACGACGAATGTTCGAAAATCGCCCAGATCGACGACGCCGAGATTTGGTTCAAGCGTTGTAAAAGGGTAATCGGCGATCTTTGGCTTTGCGGCTGAAATAACGCTGATAAGTGTCGATTTTCCTGCGTTTGGAAAGCCGACCAGGCCAACATCCGCAATCAGCTTTAATTCGAGCTGCAGCTCCTTTTCTTGCCCGGGACGCCCGGTGTAATGATATCTGGGCGCCCGGCGTGTCGGCGTCGCAAAATGAGCGTTGCCCCATCCGCCCTTACCGCCCTTTGCTGCAAGAAAACGCTGATTTGGTTCGGTGAAATCAAAAAGCAGCTCACCGCTTTCTGCGTCCAAAACCTGCGTTCCGACCGGAACTCTTACAATTATGTCCTCGCCATCCTTGCCGTGGCGGTTCGAACCTTCACCATGTTTGCCGCGTTCGGCCTTGTGTTCGGGGTTGTAGCGAAGATGAAGCAATGTATTCAACCCCTCATCGGATTCGAGCCAGACGTCGCCGCCGCGACCGCCGTCACCGCCAGATGGCCCGCCGCGCGGCACAAATTTTTCACGACGAAAGGCAGTGACGCCGTTGCCGCCGTCGCCGGCTTTGATCTTTATTTTTGCTCGGTCGATAAACACAAGTAATTTTCGATTTTAGATTTTGAATTTTGGATTAGCAAACCGCATTTAAAGAGAGGTTTTGAAGCCGTGCCTTTGACTATCCCATTTGTTCCGCTGTCCCAACGCTTTTTTCTAGCGGATTTGGGACAAAAGTACAAAAGCGTCGCTTCGATTTCTCAAAACGACGCCTTTATATTCTTTGTCGAACACCGAAGTGATCGAAAAGGGTTGCGATTCGCTCATGTACACGTTCGAATCGCGATTTGTATTCCGAAAAATCTCTACGGTGAGTATTTCCCGGTCAGCACCCAAAATGAATAATCAAATTGTTGTGCCGCGAAGGCACGGTGCCGTTAGGTTTTTGTTCTGGTGGCTTTTCCTCCACCGCCGGTTACGTCCCCGGCAACGAGGCTCAACGTCTTGCGACATGAGCGGCGTAGCACCCGTTTGGCTGATCATTTCCAAAGGGCGTTACTCGTTTTTATCCGAGCAACTTTCGAAGATGTCTTTCGACATTTTCAAGCAAGCCTTTCGGCTTCGGTTCCGGACGTTTGAGACAGTGGCTTTCCGTTCCTGCCGTCTCCGAACTCATGCGTCACCGCATATGTTCCACCTTCCGGTGCCGGTCAAAATGCCCGTAAGCAATCTCGACTGTGATGCTATCTTACACCCTGAAAAAACAATGTCAAGTATAAAATACTTTAAGTTTCGCCCTTATTTTATCGGTGTTCTGTGGAAATCTTGTGGAAAACCCTGCGGAAAAATTGTGGATATTTGTGTGGAAAATCCGGCAACGTTTTTGGCGTCACAAGTTAAAAATTTTGTAACATTTTCGGGTTTTGAAAATTGCTTGTGAAAAAATATCAAAAAAAAATTTTAAATTGAAAGAAATATTTCAGATCTTGATAAATTTCAACAATTTTTGATCCTCGATCTGAGCGAAATAGAACCGGCAGAGACGCAAAGCGGCAAAGAAAATCCGTGTTGGCGGCAGAAAACTACTCGCCAACACGGATCTTGATTTTCAGCCAGAGTGCTACGCAGCCTTTGCTTCTAGTTCCGGAGCTCCTTCGGCGTACACGCTGATGAACTTTCCTTTCTGGCCTTTGTTTTCAAATTTAACAAAGCCTTCGATCAGGGCGAACAGCGTGTCGTCCTTGCCTCGGCCGACGTTGCTGCCCGGTTTCCATTTTGTGCCACGCTGGCGAGCCAAAATGTTACCGCCGAGAACTTTTTCCCCGCCGAATTTCTTAAGTCCCAGCCGCTGCGAATGCGAATCGCGTCCGTTTCTTGATGATCCTACACCTTTCTTATGAGCCATGGTTCGATTGCGGAAATGCGGATTGCGGATTGCGGATCGAAACCGCAAGCGAAATCAAAAACGCAGATCCCTGTCTCCTATATTTTTTCGATCTTGATCTCCGTGAATCCCTGACGGTGACCTTGTTTACGTTTGTACTGTTTGCGGCGTTTTTTCTTGAAAACGATGACCTTGTCATCTTTGCCGTGGCCGACAACGGTCGCCTTTACGGTGGCGTCGCCGATCTTGGCATCTTTGCCCGTTCCGGCAACCAGAGCCTCAAGATCAACCTTGCCGCCCTCTTTTTCATTAATGGTCGGCACGCGCAGGGTTTGTCCCTCGGTCACGGGAAACTGTTTTCCGCCTGTTCTGATAATTGCGTAACTCATTTCGTTAGTATCTCCTTTCTTGCCCCGGCGGAAACCCGCGCAACAGCCGAAAAGATGAAATTATACGGAAAAGGGCCGCAAAGGTCAATTGCTCACAATACGGCGTGCCAGGACATTTTGGTAAGATATTTCTATGGATCGCGGACGTAAGGCGAAATGTAATGTTTCGTACAGTTATAAGAGCGATGTTTTGCAATCATTTAAATAGGTGGATAAAAGGGGGCATTCGATGAAAAAAATCATATATCTAACTCCGTTTTTGTTGATCCTGAGTTTGGCAGCTGCGGCAAACGGTCAAAGGGAAACCTACACGGGCACCGTTTTGAGCTACGGTACCGGCCTTAATACAAGGACTTACACTGCGCCCTTCACGCTTATCATAGACCGCCAAACATCCGATCAGCGTGCGCAGAGTTTGCTCGGGCTGCTGCAGGAAGGCAATCAAAATACATTACTTAACGCCGTAAGGCAGGAGGATGTCGGCAGTTTCTCGATCGGCGGACGCATCGGCCCGCGCGTAAACGTCGTACGCGAGCACATGGTCGATGGCCGAATGAGGATCTTTGCCGCGTTTGAACGATGGAAAAACTTCGGCGAGCTGCGCGGCGGATACCGTTCACTCGATTATCCGTTCGGCGTTATCGAACTGTACATCGACCCGCGAACAGGCAAGGGCGAAGGAACATATGTAGCCGCGGCACAGGTCCGTTGGAACCGCGATAAGAAATCGGGCCAAAATCAGATCGAGATCGAGAATTTTGCGACATTTCCGGCGAAGTTGATGGGTGTTACAAGAAGAGGGCGATGAGACCTGAGCCCGGACTAATCCTCCCGGATTTCGCAACTGACTCTAAAAACGTGGCCGTCCGGATGGCGCACGTGCATTTCGCGGGTGTTCCAGGGCATGTCAGCCGGAGGCCACGTGACATCGAGTCCTTCTTCAATGCATCTCGCGTGAACGGCGTCAACGTCGCTAACCCATACTGACATCCACATGCCTTCATCGCCCGTTTGGCTACCATGTTCGCCAAACGTCATCTTGTTATCGCCATGCCCGCGTCCGCCTTGGCCGCCTTCGCACAAAAATATTTCGCAATGGCCAGATCCCACGGCCCCAAACGTTGGCGGCTCGCCCCAATCCCAGACCTTTTGCCATCCGAGTTTTTCGAACCAGGCGAAGCTTTCAATAAGGTCAGAAACATTAAGGATGGGTGTCAGTTTTTTTGCGTTCATAAATTGCCCGATCACAGTTTTATCTGCGTTCTCGTACTTTCCGGTCGCCAATAATAACTTGTCCGCTCTTGGATCCGCTAATTTGTATTGGGCGCGATGTAGCTTTTTCGCCCGAGTATTTTGTAGTCAGAGTGGTCGCGTACGGTTATTTTGATCTTACGCTGTGTGCCGTCGCGGGCCTGATTCGTCGGGTAATAGCCGATGACGTAGCGCTGGTTCATCTTTGTAAAGATCCGCGAATAGACGGCATCGGCTTCATCCGGCGATGCGAGTTGATCGAGGCCGCCGCCGCTCCGCAGCGACAAGTACTCCATCGCACTTGCGTCGCGCCTACGCGATTTAGCCCACACCGCGATCGCGTTCCAGGTGATCTTCAAATTATTCTCATCGAAAGCTGTTTTTTTGAGGAGCGCTCTGGTTTTTAGCGCCTGTGTCAGATCGGACGCAGCATTTTTCATCAATTCGCCCCGCGACTTTGTCACATACGAAGGACCGGGGGCGATCGAATAAACGGTCGCCCCGGTTTCTTCCACCGCGGACAGCAATCGCCTGAACGCTGAGGTGTCAGTGATAGATCCGGTCATCTCATTCCCGTTAAAACCGTAACCGGTAAAATCACTGAGCTGATCGCCATCGGTCTGGAAGACTATGATCGGACGAAGAGTTCCTTCGGGAAACAGCTCCTTGAGAGTGGCCCACAATGCGGAGTACTGTTTGCTCATTCCCGTATTTCCGGCAAGAGCTCTGGTTTTCAATAAATCAAGCTTTGCCTTCAAGAGAGTTTTGTCTGACGTGAAACCAGTCAACAGGTGAACATCGTCTGTCACGAGTGCCATCTGGTCGCTGATCTTGAGCTTGTCAACCAATACCTTTGCCGCATCGATGCTGGTTTCAATGTACGGCAGTTCGCTTTCGCTGTAATCGATTATCAAAACGACCGAGCGCGGAATGGCTGAGTCGGCGGAAGACGCGAATATTTCGATATTTTGAGGTTCGGAATCTTCGCAGATCATGAAATCACCGCGATCCAATCCGAGAACCGGCCTGTCGTTCTTGTCCAGAACGGCGATCTCGTTTACGACCAGCGTCGTATCGACGCGCAAAACATCACCGTCATTATCGACAGGGGCCGCGGTTCTGTCTTTTGGAAACGCGCGCGGTTTGCGTTTTTTCTTTGGTTTCGATCCGAGTTCGGTAAGACTTGAGCCGAATTGCCGCATTTCTCCTTTGTCTGCATCGGGTGCCTGGCAAAGAACAGCAGTGCCAAATTCCAGGAGAAGTTCGAAAACGATCGCGGCCGCAGTAAGGTCGAGGATTCTGCGTTTCATATTTACCTCTCGGTGGGCAAAGTATTTAATTGGGATGGTCATTAATACTACCCGATTTTTCAAGATTTATAACAACTTTTTTCAAAAAAATCCTTCAAATTTTCTGAAATAAACTTCCGAATTTCCTGAATGCGGCATTCTTGTGGTGATCTTGGCCCACAATAAAGATCTTTGGAACGTTTACGCAGTCCGAACCAGCCTTTGACTTCAGCTGACAAACAAGCTAATTTCGGGCTTGGTCTTTAATAATCAATGCATCTGAGATGGCCGTTATATGGCCGCTGCAGGGGAAGCCGAGTGAAATTCTCGCACGATCGCGTCACCGTGAAGCGATTGCGGAATGCGGAATGCGGAACGCGGATCGAAAAATCCGAAATCCAAGATCCAAGATCCAAAATCGACGAGTCGGGAAGCTTGCCTTAGATGTTATTGCCGTACGGATGTTTCGCGTCAAAGCATCGCAGGCAGACATGGTGATTTTAGGATGCCCTGTTTTTCTTGTCGATTTGGCGAGGGAAGCAGGGCTTTTGATTTGGGATTGCGGAATGGGGAATACGGATCTATTAGAGAGCCATGCCGTGAATATTTAATGAAACGATTAAGAAAGCGAATAGCTTGGGGACTTTTGGCTGCAGTCTGTTTGATTTTGTTCGAGTCGGGGTGCCGAAGAGGAACGACAAAGGATGGATCTATTTCAGGATCTGCGCCGGAGGTAACCCGGACGGTGACGGATGACCTGGGTAATCAGATAAGAATTCCGCAGAAGATCGAACGAGCTGTTTCACTTGCGCCGAATCTTACCGAAGATGTTTTTGCGGTCGGCGCGGGCGAACGGCTTGTTGGCGTCACAACGTATTGCGATTTTCCCGAAGAGGCAACAAAGATACAAAAAGTCGGCGATACTCTCAACCCAAATATCGAAACGATCGTCGCGTTAAAGCCGCAGATCGTCCTTGTCTCGACGGCGTCGCAGCTTGAGGCTTTTTCAACAACGCTGGCAGATAACGGGATCGCGGTTTATATAACAAATCCGAAGAGCCTGGACGATATTTTCAAGGATCTCACTCAGCTTGGCGACATTTTTGGCACGCAAAACACTGCCGCAAAAGTGGTGAGCGACCTGACGGACCGAGTCGCGTCCGTGACTCAGACGACAGTCGGCACGAAGCCGGTCCGCGTTTTTGTCCAAATATCGAAAGAGCCGCTTTTTACGATAGGGAAGCGATCGTTCCTGACCGAAATAGTCAGGCGTGCCGGCGGCGGATCGGTCACCGAAAATGTAGAAACGGCATACCCAAATCTGAGCAAAGAAACCGCGTTGGCACTCGAACCGGACGTTATCATATTGTCGGATAGCCCGGACAACCAGGAACCGAACGATGCTTTTAAGAATTCGCCGGCAGTAAAGAACGGGCGAATTTTTCGTGTGAATGCCGATCTGCTTTCGCGGCCGGGACCGAGATTGGTGAATGCTCTTGAGCAAATAGCGGCCGATTTGAAGGCGGTTCCGACAAAATAGTTGGGAACGGCCTAAAGCGAAAAGCAAATATATTTAGCAAATTGGAGCGAAAGACAAAAATCGCATTATTGTTGTGCCTGTTGCTTGTGGCAGCCTTAGTTTTTGCGGCCGCACTTGGCAGCGAACGGCTATCGTTTTTTGACCTGAACGAGCAGCAGCGTTCGATCCTTTTCGACATTCGCCTTCCAAGGGTTTTGCTCGGTGCTTGTGTCGGAGCGAGTCTTGCGGTTGCCGGTGCCGCGCTGCAATCGCTGCTCAGAAATCCGCTTGCTGAACCGTATCTGCTCGGCGTCTCGAACGGTGCGGCGTTGGGGACCATGCTCGCTTTTGTGTTCTTTACGGGGTTCGAATTTGCGCGGCCGGTTTTCGCGTTTGCGGGAGCGGTGATCGCGACGATCACCGTTTACCGGATGGCAAAAAGCCGCGCAGGAATGAACGTCGAGCGGTTGGTGCTGTCGGGTGTTATTGTGACGACGTTTTTGTCGTCGATAATTGTTTTGCTGACGAGTTTGCTCGATGCGGCGAAGCTGCGGAGCTTTACATTTTGGCTCTTGGGCGACCTGTCGCAGGCAACCAAAAGCGGCTTTTATTTGACGCTCGCGGTTGTCGTGATCGGGACGATAGCTTTATCGTCGCAGGCGCGGGCACTAAACCTGATGATGATCGGTGAACGCGACGCGTTTGATTTCGGTGTTGAGGTCAATCGCGTTCGCATCGTTGTTTTTGGTGCGGCGGCGGCCCTTGTCGGAACCGCGGTTGCGGCGAGCGGTTCAGTCGGGTATGTCGGTCTGATCGTACCGCACCTAGTGCGTTTGGCTGTGGGAAGTGATAACCGTCTGGTCGTGCCGTTTTCGGCTCTGGCCGGCGCAACGTTTGTGGTGCTTGCGGATACGGCGGCGCGGACGCTGATCGCTCCGAGAGAGTTACCGGTTGGAGCGATAACGGCGCTGATCGGAGCGCCGTTGTTTATTTACTTGTTGAGAAGGAATTAGGAAACGGTGGCCGAATTGGCCAAATCAGGCAATTGATGCTGGTGATCCGTTAGATCGGTGTTCGAAGGATCTAAGCTCCAACCCGCTAGCGCGGGTGGTACTGACAGGAAAGATGCTCGAAGTCGATAAAATCTCAGTCAGTTACGACGGCCGCAACATTTTGTGCGACGTGTCGTTTAGCCTGGAACCCGGAAAGATCGTCGCTTTGCTAGGAGCGAACGGCGCGGGCAAAACCACGCTGATTCGCGCTGTAAACGGGGCTGTCGAGACCAAAACGGGGAACGTTGTGCTGAATGGAAAACCAGTTGCATCTCTGTCCCGGCGTGAAATTGCAAAGAAGATCGCGGTTGTTGCGCAGGAAAACGAAACAAAATTTCCCCTGACGGTTCTTGAATTCGTGCTTGCCGGGCGCTTTGTACACGGCGGCGCGTTTGGCTGGGAAACGGACGAAGATATTCGAATAGCCGAATCGGTTCTGAATGAATGTGATCTTACGGATTTTCGCGATCGTTTGATGAACGAACTTTCGGGCGGCGAGCGGCAGAGAGTAGTTTTAGCAAGGGCTTTGGCGGTCGAGTCGGAGATTCTGTTGCTCGATGAGCCGACGGCGAACATCGATCTTGCGCATCAGGCGTTGATGTTTCGTCTGGTTCGCGCGCGATGCCGCGAAATGAACTGTTCGGCGATAGTTATCACGCATGACCTTAATTTAGCCGCAGAGTTTGCGGAAAAGATCATTTTGCTCAAGGATGGCGAGGTTTTTGCTCAGGGCGATCCGGGAAAGGTTTTGACAAGAGAAAACCTGCAAAACGTTTTTGCAGTAGATGTGTTGCTCGACAAAAACCCGGCAAGCGGGAATGTGCGAGTGACGACAGTATTTTAGACAAACGATGCAAAGGAAGTCCGGTGAAAAGCCGGCGCTGCCCACGCAACCGTGAGGCGATTTGGGATTTTGGATTTGGGATTTCGGATCTTGAAAGTCCCACCCGCTACCGCAGGTGGGACTGACTTAGATCCGCATTCCGCACTCCGCGATCCGCAATCGGTAGAGTCGGGAACTTTGCTCGTTTGTCAGGGATAGAACCATTCTGCGTGTGGGCAGAAGAGGAACGAGATGAAGACACTTTTTTTTATTTGTTTATGTTCAGCATCTATTTTTGGACAGAATGCGGCCTCGCTTTCAGGCAGAGTCACGATACACGGCGTGCCGGAAGGCGGAGCAACGGTCGATCTGGTTTCATCCACAGACCGGAGTGCAAAATTCACCACAAAAACTGACAGCGCCGGGCGGTACCGTTTCGAAAATATTCCCGTTGGCAGGTACAAAGTAAACGCCGCCTTAAACAATACATCAAATCACCCGACACTTCTCGAAACAGCAAGAGAAGTAAATCTAGAAGCGGGCGAAACCAAGATCCTTGATTTAGACCTAACAGGCTCCCAGAATCTGATCGAAGCGTCGGTAACAATATCCGCCGGCTTCGACCAGCCAATAAATGAAATTTCAAAAACCGTAAACGTAATAGATGGGCAGGAAATGCGCGATCGTGCGGATTTTTCGCTTGCGGAAACGCTGCAAACGATTCCCGGTTTTCGCGTGCAGCAGCTTGGCGGGTTCGGACGAACGGCGACGATAAAGACGCGGGGGCTGCGAAACCAGGACACTGCGGTTTTGATCGACGGAATTCGCTTTCGCGATCCGTCGGCGATCACCGGAGACGCATCGCCGTTCTTGAGCGATTTTACGCTGACGAGCGTGAGCAGGATCGAGGTGTTGCGCGGCTCGGGCAGTTCGTTGTACGGCACAAATGCGATCGGCGGGACGCTTGATTTTCAGACGCCGGAACCGAAACCGGGATTGCATGGACAGCTTTCCGGAGCCGGCGGCGGGCTCGGATTAGCGCGCTTTCGCGGGAATCTTTCCGACGGGACTAACGACGGAAAATTTGGGTTCAATCTCGGCGTTTCGCGAACGGCATATACCAAGGGCATCGACGGTCAGGACAACGCCCACAATACGAATTTTCAAAGCCGCATCGAATATAACCCTTTCTCAAAGACCAATATTTCCGCGCGATTTTTCGTGTCTGATGCTTTTGTTCGGCTCAATTCAAATCCGGACACGCTGGGCGAATTGCCGTTTTCGAACGCGGCGATCATCGATGCAAAAGAGGGCGTCAATTTTGTGTTTGACCAAAATGACCCGGACGATTTTCAGCGCTCGCAGTTTTTTGATGGTCAGCTCGTTCTGGCTCAGGTTATTAACAGCCGTCTTGTCTTTAACGGTTACTATTCCGGCGTCAGGACGTCGCGAAAAAACGACAGCGGCCCGCTAGGTGTCGGGTTTCCGAGCGCCTCAACAAGTATCTTTAACGGTTTGATACAGACGGCGAACGGACATTTTAACTGGACCCCGAACGCGGCGAACGAGATAACGGCGGGTTACGAATTTGAAGCCGAAAAATTCGGCAACCGAGGGTTTACGCCGGGCGGTTTTGATGACTTTTTTACGAAGGCTTATCAAAACAGCAATACTTTTTACGCGCAGGACCTGGTGCGACTGTTAAAAGGCAAATTGCAGTTGGCGGGCGGTTTTCGCGCACAGATGTTTGACCTCCGGTCACCTAAATTCAGCCTCGTAAATGCTCCTTATTCAAACCTGACACTCGAGCGGCCGCCGACGGCCTACACATTTGACGGAGCGGCTTCTTATTTCGTTGAGAAAACGCGCACCAAGCTGCGTGCGCACGTTGGGAACGGTTACCGCGTGCCGTCGCTGTTCGAGCGGTTCGGAACGTTTTTTTCAAGCTTTGGAACACCGGAGTTCATTGCGCTTGGCGACCCGCATTTGAAACCCGAAAAAACGATCGCCGCCGACGGCGGTATCGAGCAGTATATCTTTGGCGACAAGGCGAAACTGACGGCGGTGTATTTTTATACGAAATTGCTCGACACGATTGGTTTTGGAAATTTCGTTCCGGACATAGGCAGCACGCCGCGTCCGTTCGGCGGGTACGAAAATCAAAAAGGCGGCATCGCACGCGGCATCGAGCTCAGCGGCAAACTGCAGCCGACCAGATCGACCGAAGTATTTGCGTCCTATACGCTGACGAAAAGCCTCCAGCGCGAGCCGCAGGTCTTTGGAAATTCGTCGCTTGAAACTCTGGGAATCCCCGTGCACCAATTCACGCTGGTCGCGACGCAGCGATTTGAGCGGTTTTGGGTAAATCTCGACCTGCTTGCCACGAGCAGCTATCTCGCACCGATCTTTAGCAACTCGACGTTCAACTCATACGTTTACCGGTTCCGGGGAAACCGAAAAGCCGATCTGACAGCAGGTTACACCTTCCCGTTAAACCACGACAAAATGAACCTGCGGCTTTACGGCACCGTGGAGAATGTGTTCGATCACGAATATTTCGAGAACGGCTTTCGCACGCCCGGCCGCAACGGGCGGCTCGGATTGACGTTCGGGTTTTGATAGTCTGAAAGACCTGGTTTTGCGGCAGAAGCCGGAACGGTAATGGAGCGTGCTTTTCTGTAAAGAAGAAGCACGCTCCATTAGCACTGGTGTTTCCACCTTCGTTCCGGATATTTCGTGGTCAGGTCCAAAATCCTTCACCACGAAACACACGAAACGGATCAAAAACACAAGGCAAATTAAGAAACAGTCACGGGGTATTCCGGTGAGGGGTTCCCTATGGGCAGGCTCTTTCGGATGAAGACGCCGCGGACGTGACCGACTTCCGGTTCGCCCGGGGATTGCGGTGACACGACGAACTGGTTCGGCATGTTTGTAAAAAATCCCGCCAGCGTCCAGTTGCCGTTTTTCGCGCGGTACTCGACGCGCATCGCGTCCATACCCTTCAGGCTGCCCGCGATCGTCACGTTGTAACCGGAACTTGTGGAAACCTTCAATTCCGGAGCGATCGGGTTGTTGATCGCGTTCGTGTCTGCACCGCTTGCGACCGGCGCTACGATCATCAGGTCTTCCCCGATCGCGCGGGTGTAGCCCGGTGAAGATTTGATCAGATCGACCATCTTGCGAAACTCCTCGATGATGCCGATGAACGATCCCGTGGGCATCGTCGCCGTCGGGAACACCGGTGCGGGCGGAGCTGCGGTCGTTGCGGGCTGTCCGTAAAAGATGTTATCCCGCCAGTTCGTGACGCCCTCCATCGCGGCCTTCGCCTGGGTCGCGAAGTTGTACGCGTTTAAATAAATATCGCAGATGAGGTTGAGCCGCTCGACCTGCGTCGTCGTCAGGGGCAGGATGCTCATGTAAATATCCGATTTCGCACGAATATTCTGGAACATCACCTGCTGTTCGGGCATGGATGTACGTAGCCATGGTTTTTGAGACATGGTTGAATTCTCCTATTGGTTTTTAGAATTGATAAATCGAATCGAGGAAGCGAGGGTATAAACCTGAGGGGGGATAAATCTTTCCGTGGGGCTTATGGGAGCTTCCAAAAGACTCGGAAAGATTATAGACAGAAACGGAAAAATATTTCAAGCACTTTTTTCCCTAAGTCGTTCCGCATGGCATTTTACAGGCTCCGACGAGCGTCGAAACGCTTTCGACGAGCGTTCGCAAGAGTCCAATTTGTATCGGTTTCTTCCCAATTTAAATTTGAACGGTTCAAACCGGAATTGGGATCGTCCGGACCTAAATCGGGCTCACCCAAACCGCGGTTCGGCCCGTTCGAACACTCGTCGGACCGGTTCCGATTTAAATTTGAACGATTCCAATTTAAATTTGAACGATTCCAACACGTGTTGGAACGAGTCCTACACCGTTGGAACCATTCCGACACCCGTTGGAACGGATCAAATTTAAATTTGAACGACTCCAACACCCGTTGGAATGAATCGAACTCTGTTGGAACCGCTCCAACGGTCGTCGGAACGAGTCAAATTTAAATTCGAACGAGTCAAACTGTCGTTGGGGCGGATCAAATGCAAATATGAACGGCCCAAACTTGTGTTGGAGTCATTCCAACACTCAACGGAACGGTTCCAACGCGTATCGGAACGATTTAAACACCCGTCAGAACCGTTTCGACAGGTGTCAAATTCATCCAAGTATATGTTGGGACGAAATATTTGTATGTCGGAATCACACCAACAATTTTCAGAGCGATCTAAGCGCTCATCTGAGTCACACAAACATGGATCATTTCAAACACCCGTCGGTATGATTTAAACACCCAACAGAATGATTCGGATGCCGCGACAGAATGATTTAAATACTCAACAGATTAACTCCAAATGCACCGCAGGAGCCAGATCGAACTCAAAAAATAATTGATTTAAAAATGTGTTTACTTTCCCGTTGATCTTTGTTAATGTATGCGAAATTCGCTTTTTCCATATTACTTTTACAATTTAATCGTGAAGGAGAATCTCCTATGTTTCGTGTCTTCCAGCGTGCTCATCAGGATTGCCGACCAAAACTTCAAAAATCGAAGATGTGGCTGCATATCATCTTATTCATTCTGTCGTCTTTTCTCTTTGGCACTTCCTCTCGTGTTTTGGCACACCCTTTGAATGATTTGGTTAAAAATGAGCAAAATCGAAATAAGTGAATATGGTAATCTGCTGATGTACAGTCGCGGTTATTCTGCAGATTTTGTAAAGAAAACAATTCGGGAAAATCAATTAAACGGGTTAAGGATTTTTGACGCCTGGAACCGGCTTGAGTCTTTGGAATTTCTTAGAGAATTTACCTTCTTGGAATGGCTGGAAATAACCTGTAGTTTTGATCAAGATTATGATTTTCTACACTATCTTCCGCAACTAAAGCATCTTTCGATTGGCCCATCCGCGACGATGAAGAACGAAATTGACATAAGTAGCCAAACGAATCTGGAATATCTCTCCTTGCAATGGCGCAAAGGAAAAATTAGAGGCATAGAACGATGTCAAAGAATAAGTGATCTGTGCCTGGTCGAATATAATGAAGAAGATCTTTCGCAGATTGCTACTTTAATGAAACTATCAAATCTGAAGATTAAAACGGCCTCCTTCGAAACGCTCCATGGACTTGAAAATTTGACAGAATTGAATTCGGTCCTACTAGGATACTGCAAAAAGCTTACATCGATACGTGCCCTAAACAGCAAAATGAAACTGAAATCCCTTGAAATTGAATTATGTCGGCAAATAAAAGATTACGAACACCTAACTGATTTACCGAGCCTCGAATATTTGCGTCTAACAGACTGTAACGGAATAAGGTCAATTGGCTTTGTTAAGAATTTTCCCTCCCTAGAACGAATAGCCCTACTAGGAAATACAAACGTTTTGGACGGAAATATAAAGCCCGCTAAACAAATCAAGGAACATTTTTATTCTCCGCGAAGGCATTATCATTAGCAGGGACTGCTTTCTGATGCACGCGCCTATTTTGGCGCCAGTTTAAAGTGGAGTTTCGGGCTGACGATAATGTTTGGACCGAGTTGTTTTAGTCTTTTGTCTGGCGGCGGAGGTGATATAATTAACCATACCGAGGTACAAGTGTTATGAGTGCACGTTTAATTATTTTCTCACTGGTTTGTTTGGGTTTGGCGGGCGTCGTTTCCGCACAGACTCATACGGTGACGAACATGGATCTTGAGAAATACAGGCAGCAGCGGCTGCAGGCCGATCGCGACTACCGGGAAAACTACGAGCGCTTAGGAATGCCGTCTCCAAACGAGATCGAAAAACGACTGGCCGAAAAACGCGCTGAGATGGAAAGGCTCTCGGACAAGTTTCGCGACGAACGGATCGAGACGGAACGCATTGCGGCGGCGCAGCAGCAAGCCGCGGTTGCTGTTTCAGCGGGAACGGCGGCGGATCCGAATTATTACACGCCGCAAAATGACGGCTGGTACTATTCGACAGGTTTTGGCTGGCGTCGCGCCAGACGGTTTCAGCAATTTCGCCAGCCGTCGGGTTATTTTGCCGGCGGGCAATTTTGGGAAACTCCGCGAAAGATCGCACGTCCGATTCTTAGCCCGCGTGTCGAGCCACGACGGCCTCACCGGTAAGTTGGACATCAAACTGGTTTAAGTTGGCGGGCCACGGTCCGCCTTTTCTTTTCCTAAAGCAGCGGTGCGTGAAATTATCTCCCGCAAAGGCGAAAAGAATGAAAGGGAAACCAAATTTGCTCTTCCGCGCCAAGAGTTTAGAGCACTACGCTTTCTTTTTATTTCTTTGAATTTACGACAAGTCGGATTATGATGGTACACATAAGCTTGCATTAATTTTTATCTATGAAGAACGGTTGGGAAGCGGTCATCGGAATGGAGATTCACGCGCAGCTCGCGACGGCGACCAAGATCTTTTGCGGCTGCGCGGTCCAGTTCGGCAGCGAGCCGAATTCGAACACATGCCCGGTTTGTCTTGGGTTGCCCGGCGCGTTGCCGGTTTTGAATAAACGCGTTGTTGAGCTTGGTGCGAGGGCGGCTCTCTCGCTCGGCCTCGAGATACAGGAGACATCGATCTTTGCACGCAAAAATTATTTTTATCCCGATCTGCCAAAAGGCTATCAAATATCGCAGTACGACCGGCCGTTTTCGGCAAACGGAGAACTCACGATAATGACGTCGGAGCGCGACGAGCACGGCCGCGCCGCCGAATGGAAGCCGATGACGATTCATATCGAGCGGATGCACCTCGAAGAAGATGCGGGAAAGAACGTCCACGAAGGGCTGCCCGACACCGATAAATATTCGTACATCGATCTTAATCGAGCCGGCACGCCGCTCGGTGAGATCGTCACGTCACCCGATTTTCGCAGCTCGTGGCAGGCCTACGATTATGTCAATCATGTTCGCCGCGCGCTGCAATGGGTCGGCGCGAGCGACGCCGATATGGAAAAGGGAAACCTCCGCTGCGAGGCGAACGTGTCGGTCCGAAAGGTCGGTGCAACCGGATTTAATAACAAGGTTGAATTAAAGAATCTGAATTCGGTGCGCTTTATGCAAAAGGCGATCGAATACGAGATCGAGCGCCAGATCACCGCGCACGAAAGCGGCGAGGGCGTCACGCAGGAAACGCGCCTTTGGGACGAAAAAAACAACCGCACTCGCGTGATGCGTTCAAAGGAGGACGCACACGATTACCGCTATTTTCCGGAGCCGGACCTGCAGCCGCTGACGGTTTCGACGGAGTTTATAGACAGCGTCAAGCGTTCGATGCCCGAAATGCCCGACAACATGCGCGACAGGTTTGTCGAGGTTTACGAGCTTGGTTTTTCCGAAGCTTCGCAGCTCGTCAGCGACAAGGCGCTTGCCGAATATTTTGAAACGACCGCGCGTCTCACAACTAATCCAAAAGTTGCAGCAAACTGGATCCTTGGCGAACTGACCCGCGAGTTGAATAACTCAGGCAAGGCCGCGTCCGAAAGCAGGGTGACGGCCGAGGATCTCGCGGAGCTGATCAAAACCATCGAATCGGGCAAGATCAGCAACAATCAGGGCAAGGAAGTTCTGACGGAAATGTTCGCGAGCGGAAAGACCGTGGCTGAGGTCATCGCCGAAAAAGGCCTTGAACAGGTTTCGGACGCGGGAGCGATCGAAAAGATCGTTGACGAAGTGATCGCCGCAAATACAGCGAACGTCGAGGCATACCGCGGCGGCAACGAAAAGCTGTTCGGATTTTTTGTCGGACAGATCATGAAGGCGTCGCAGGGAAAGGCAAATCCAAAGGTCGTAAATGAAGTTTTAAAGAAGAAGCTGATGTAGTAAAACCAACTTTTCAAACAGGAGGGGAAGTATGAAAATATCCGGGTTGCTGCCATGTATTTTCTGTCTTTGTGTTGGATCGTTTGCTCAACAGCCGGCGCCCGCACCGGCCCCTGCTCCGGCCCCAAAATCGCAGCCGGCACCGGTACCATCAACTCCTTCTCCAACTCAGCCGCAGGCTACAGTGTTGATGCCGGGCGGCGGCAGGTCGCGGTTGGATTCACTGTTTCCATACGACCCGTTCCGTGACCTGGATGCCACACCCTCACTTTCCGAATCCGAGATGACCTCTCTTCGGCTCACGATCCTGCATAGGTATGCCGATCCGTTATACCGAAAGCCGACAAAAGACGAGCTGCAATTGGTTGCGCCCGACCCGAGCCTTTATGAAAGATACCGCAAC
>DATJGV010000256.1:0-2008 GCA_035494575.1 Pyrinomonadaceae bacterium
CGCTTGGCGAAGCCGCAAGCTGGGATCTTGCGCAGATAGAAAAAAACCAGGCGATCGCGGCCGCCGAGGCTCGTGCCGCCGGAGTGCATTGGACGTTTGCACCGATGGTCGATATCGCACGCGATCCGCGTTGGGGCCGCATTGTCGAAGGCGCGGGCGAAGACACATTCTTCGGCGTGCAGGTTGCACGAGCGCGCGTGCTCGGGTTTCAAGGGACGGGCTACGGCGCAAACGATCGCGTTATGGCGACGGCCAAACACTGGGTCGGCTACGGCGCAGCCGAAGGCGGCCGCGATTACAATACGACGAACCTGACCGAACGCCAGCTTCGCGAAATTTATTTCCCGCCGTTCAAATCCGCAGTCGATGCCGGTGTTGGTTCGTTCATGACAGCGTTCAACGATCTGGACGGAGTGCCCGCGACAGCGAATCCTTTTGTCCTGAAAAACGTGCTGCGCAGCGAATGGAAATTCGACGGACTTGTTGTGAGCGATTACAACGCCGTAAAAGAGTTGATCAATCACGGCCTGGCGGGAGATGAACACGACGCCGCGATGTACGGTATAAATGGCGGGACTGACATGGAGATGGTCAGCCGTCTTTACAATACATATGGCGACCAGCTTTTGAAGGAAAAAAAGATCACGATGGCTGAGATCGACGACGCTGTTCGGAACGTGTTGCGCGTCAAATATAGACTTGGTCTGTTCGATAAGCCGTTTGCCGATGAAACCTTGGAAAAACGCGAAGTTTACAAACCGGAATATCGTGACACGGCAAAACTCGCCGCCCAGAAATCATTCGTTCTGTTAAAAAACGAAAATCAAACCTTGCCGATCAGAAAAAACATAGGTTCAGTTGCCGTTGTCGGGGCGCTTGCCGACAGCAAGGCGGATATGAACGGCAGTTGGGCCGGCGATGGCCGGCCCGAGGACCCGATAACCGTCGTCGAAGCTCTCAGGCAAAAATATCCGCGGGTGAAAATGCGCTTCGAACCCGGCTGCGATGTAAAATGCGAAAACGATGCGGATTTTGCAAAGGCCGTAGCTGCCGCGCGCTCGTCCGATTTTACAATTCTTGTCGTTGGCGAAGCGGCGAGCATGAGCGGGGAAGCAGCGTCGCGTTCCGACATCGATCTGCCCGGACGTCAGCTTGACCTTGTCAAAGCGATTCACGCGACTGGGAAACCCTACGCGGTTGTGCTGATGAATGGTCGTCCGCTAACTATTAACTGGATCGCAAATAATTCTCCGGCGATTTTAGAAACCTGGTTTGCCGGCACGATGGCCGGCCCGGCGATAGTCGATACGCTTTTCGGCGACGCGAATCCCGGCGGCAAATTGCCTGTTACGTTTCCACAGACGGTCGGGCAAATTCCGCTTTATTACAACCACATGAACACGGGCCGCCCGTATCAGGCCAGCGAGAAATACACTTCGAAATATCTGGATATCTCGAACGCTCCGCTGTACCCGTTCGGTTACGGCCTGAGCTATACGACGTTTCAGCTGAGCGATCTGCAGTTGGATAGATCGCAGATATTGCCAAACGGCAGCGTGAGAGTAAGCGCGGAGCTGGCCAACACCGGCAGCCGCGAGGGCGACGAAGTTGTTCAGCTTTACATCCGCGATGTTGCGGCGAGCGTTACGCGTCCGGTCAAAGAATTACGAGGATTTAAACGCATTACCCTCCGGTCCGGCGAAAAACAGCGTGTCGAATTTACTCTTGGGCCAAAGGAGCTTTCATTTATCGGCCGCGACCTAAAACCCGTCGTCGAACCGGGGAAATTTGATGTATGGATCGGCACGAGCAGCGATGCCGAATTACAGGGTTCGTTCGAAGTCGTCAACCGCATTTCCGCCACTGCTCCTGCCCAAGCAGTCAAGCCGGTCACAGACGCCGGCCCCGCTCCCGTTTCTCCGGTCCCGGCGGCAGAAATAAGTGCTGAGGAAACTGCCTTTCTCGAAGATCTCGAAAAGCGCAGCTTCCTTTTTTTTTGGGAACATTC
>DATJGV010000257.1:0-25655 GCA_035494575.1 Pyrinomonadaceae bacterium
TTTTCCCTATCCGGGAATATTCGAGAAGCGTCGGAATCTGGCTTTGTCTTCGCAGAAAAAACGGTTGTCTTTCGAAGGGTCGGATTTCGGTGCTCAAAAGAACTACTGAGAGCTAACTTCTATAATGATCTAACACGGGCCTGCTCTCACGCCTTACCAAAAACCGTCTTTGACGAGAGCATTATTTCTAATGCACGAGAAGGATTAACAATACTATGATGCACGTTTGGGCTGATATTAGCAAGTTATTTTGTAAAAAGCGGTTGTGAGGGCAGTTAAATTCGCTTATCCGGATTGAGTTGATCCGGACTCCATGCGGATAATTGAGAACGAGAAGTGACGCCTTCGGTCCGGCTATTTTCGCGGCGTTCGTCGATCCATATCTTGACCGCATTAACTGTGTTCCGGTTAAGATCCCGTCTGATCTTTTCTGCATTACCCGACAGCACATCGGCGCAAATTATTTTAACCCCGGATCCGCCTTTTATTATCTTGATCGCGTTATTTCTCATTGTAATATCCGCCAGTCTGCCCTCAACTGCCGGCTCCTTTTGACCTCTTGAGCGAATTGGTCTTCGAAGGCTGTTTGTGGCTGGTTTTCAACCTCAGAATATCGCCGGGCTGGCATCCCAACGCCTCGCATATTTTCACGAGGGTGGCAAAATTTATTCCCAGCGCGTTGCCCTTTTTCAGTCTCCACAGCGTCGTATAACTGACCTGGGTCTTTTTTGATAACCAATAGAACGAATGTCCGCGCTCTTCCAATAGTTCGTCCAGCTTTATTTCTATCATTAACGATATATCTTGTATAGGAAATATTTTGTATATGCAATATATTTCACTATTGACATATAGTCAAGATGGGCGTAGTGTTAATTTATCCAGAGCTAAGCTCGCTCTTTTCTCAGATTTCCTCGGAATCCACCGCGCCTTCTGAAGTTCACAGCTCCATTATAAGGAAACAAAAATGAGTAACCTTACCATTACGCAGCGCCGCAGCGGCCCTGTTGTTATTCTCGATCTCGTCGGCCAGATTCGATTGGGCCAAGGAAATATTAATCTCCACAAAACGCTAAGGGACCTGGTCCACAGCGGCGAGATACAGATCCTACTAAATCTAGAAGAGGTTTCGACCATAGATTCTAGCGGCCTGGGAGAGTTGATAGCGGGCTTTGCATCGCTTGAAAAATCCGGCGGTGAGTTAAAGCTTTTGAAGTTGACCGAGCGCGTGACTGAATTGATGGTGATCACAAAACTCTTAACTGTATTCGACGTTTACGAGAGCGAGTCGGAAGCGATAGCCAGTTTTAATACACTCGATCGGACGACGCAGCCGCTTGATGAAAGCCGTGTCCAGAAAGCCCGAGCAACGAGCATTCTTTGAAATATTTTCTGAGAGGAGAGAACCATGATCGCAAACAATTTCGAAATATTTTTCTTTACTATGACAACTGGGCTTGTGGGGCTCGCAATTTTTTTTATTGGCCGGATGCTTCTAAATTTTTTTAACCTGCGGGAGAGCCATCTCCGACAAAAACCCGTCAGCGCTGACAATGTGTCGAAAAGACACGGGAAAGACTATGTTCCGACGCTAACATGTTCGCTACCCATACACACGCAAAAACGAGTCCAGCAAAGGCTGTGGTAAAGGTTATCCGATG
This sequence comes from Pyrinomonadaceae bacterium, assembly GCA_035494575.1. GTDB lineage: Bacteria > Acidobacteriota > Blastocatellia > Pyrinomonadales > Pyrinomonadaceae > OLB17. Next base: position 1,662 of record DATJGV010000257.1, read on the forward strand.
AAATTCATAAACTTACTTATAAACGAACATGTGCTTAAAGCAGAATTGGCTCTAAACGAGGCGACGGCGGACAATATAGTCGAGCTCTGCCGGACTTACCTGCAGCTGCTTGCCGAGTACCGCGATCGTCTTCGCGGACTTAGAAATATGCCGGAAATAGACATTGCTCAAACCTCAGCCCTCGGCCGCGAGCTCGTGGAGCAAGCCCGAAAAGCGGTCCGTGAGTCTGTCGAGGTGACGGTTCGCGAACACAACCGCACCACGGCTCTGCTTAAATCATTTATCTTGATCACTAATCGCCAGGCTGCGGAAACCTTGAATGCTTTGAAATTTAAGGATGCGGAAAATTGGGAGGCGTCCTCGTCAGGGGTCCATCGTATATTATCAAAAGAAAGTCCGAAATTCCGGTTGGCTGTAATGGGCGCAAATAAGATCGTGACGACCGAACCTGCCATATCCGAGCAACCCGGCCCGTCTGGCTCCCATTCGGCGGGACCAGGTATTGAGCATCTGAATTTCTACCGCAGCTACAGAGAGGAACCGGGCATTAATGATAGATCAGTCGAGAAATTAACCGTAGAGGAAGCCGTTGACATCGCAAGTCGCCTGCGGCGCGAAGCCTATATCGACTGCAAGATCACTTTTTTCAAATAGAAACTTATATCACCTCACCCTCGAAAGGCCGCACGCTTTGGCTGCGGCTTTTTTGGCGCGATAATTTCGGCAGGAATAAAGATTGCCTATAAAGTGACTTCGATATTTTTTTCATCACAATCCGCGACGTATAGCGTTGGATTTCTTGGCACGTAAGCGAAAAGGCCTGTATTTGCGATTTGGATTTAAACGTTCTATAAATAGCGCATAACTTCTATGAAGCAATGTCCCGTTTGTAAGACCACATATACTGACGACACTTTGCGCTATTGCCTGGCTGATGGTACCGCTCTCGACGAAGGCCCGCTGAGCCAGGAGACAGTTTTCCCCGCGCCTGACCGCGGCGCGGTACGCGTGCCCGTCGAACGCGAAAGCCGGGAATCGTTTCAGCCAAGCCCGCCGATCGCATCTTCGCCAAGCGGCTCGTCCGGTAAGGGATTCAAGATCTTTCTCGCGGTCTCAATTGTAATCATTTTGTTCGCGGGCGCAGCGGTGGTCGCCGGACTGATCTTGTACAATAATTTGAATACAAGGGTGACGAATGCGAACGGCGCAAAATCGCCGACACCGATTCCTACCGTATCGGTATCGCCGACGGTCGATGCTGAAAAGCAGAAACTCCAGGACGAGCTTGCCAATCTGCAAAAGAAACTCGAGCAGCAAAAAAATGCGAATATCGTTTCGCCGCCTGCGGCCCCGACACCGAACAAGGGCAATCCCACGGCTCAAGTCAATTCGCCGGGTGACGGGTTTCTTGCGTTGCGATCTGAGCCGGACGCAGAATATGGTGAGCGGATCGCCAAAATTCCGCACGGTGCCACGGTTGAGTTGAATAACTGCGAACGGTCAAAGGTAACGATCGGCGGCCGTACCGGGCGATGGTGCCAGGTAACTTATCAAGGGCAGACAGGCTACGTTTTTGACGCTTTTCTCATCTATTAAAGGAATGGGACAGGGATAAACAGGGAATAAAAACGGTTCATTGCAGGTATAATTTATCGAAAAACGATGTAGTCAACGACTTTTTTTTGTGCGAATTGTAATCATTTAGTGAGGTATTTTCGCGGCAGCGATCTATGTTAAGCGGTTTCACGAGTCCTCGGCGGGTGGCGATCACGGGTTTCGGCTGTGTTACGCCTATTGGCATTGGCCGCGAGGAATTTTGGAGCTCGCTCAAGCTGGGAAAAAGCGGGGTCCGCAGGATCGAAAGTTTTGATACCGCACCTTTTTCCGTAAAAATAGCCGCCGAGATACCTGAATTCGACTGGAAATCGCAGCTCGACGCAAAAGACCGACAGCACGTCCCGCGAACGGTTCCGCTTGCGCTTGCCGCCGCGCGCGAGGCTGTAAAAGACGCCGGGATCTGTACAGACAATATGTCCGACGAAGAGCGTCGCTTCTTTGGCGTCGCGATCGGTACGGGCGGCGGCGGCCTTTCGTTTACCGAAAAGCAGTTCGGGTATTGGTATTCGGGCAATGCAGGAAAAGGCAGCATCTACACGATTCCTTCTTCTACGCATGGCGGATTGTCGTCCGAGTTGTCGATGGTTTTCGGACTTCACGGGCTATCGCACGTTATTTCGACCGGCTGCACATCATCGACCGATGCGATATTTTACGCGGCTCAGCACATCGCACTCGGACGGCAGAATGCGATGCTGGCCGGCGGCGTCGATTCGCCTATCTCGCCGGGCATCTTAAAAGGGTTCGAAGTCATGACCGTTCTTACAAAAGAATGGAACGACGAACCGGAACGCGCGTCGCGGCCTTTTTCGCATGACCGCTCAGGCATAGTCATCGGCGAAGGATCATGGATCTTTGTTCTTGAAGATCTCGACGCAGCAGTAAACCGTGGGGCAAAGATCTATGCAGAGATCATCGGCTACGGCGTCACTTGCGACGCGTATCATCGCGTTCGTCTCGAAGAAAACGGCATCGAGCCGGCACGCGCAATGACGCTCGCGATGGAGGACGCCGGCGTTTCTCCCGAAGACATCGATTACGTAAATCTCCACGGCACCTCGACGCAGTTGAACGATCGTATCGAAACTCAGGCTGTAAAACGTGCTTTTGGCGAACACGCTTACAACATACCGATGTCCGGAACGAAATCGCAGATCGGTCATCCGCAAGGAGCGACCGGGGCCGCCGGCATCGCCGCAACGCTCCTCGCATTGAACGACGGAATCATCGCTCCGACGATCAATCTGGATAAGCCGGATGAAAGCTGCGACCTCGATTATGTGCCGAATGTTTATCGCGAAAAAGAAGTGGGCACCGCGCTGTGTAACTGTATCGGATTCGGGTCTAAAAATTCTGCTTTGATCCTTAAGAAATTTGCCAACGGAAATTGTGCATAAAAAGTGCGGCCTTTAGAAAGCCGCACTTCGTAGGTATGTATTGGTAGGTATTAGGACAGGAAAAACCAGTGATGACGGATCACTCCGAAACCACCTTCGGGGGATAATAAAAAGGACCTGAAGTCTCAAGACTTCGCGTATCAAATTTTCTCCGCGCTCCGCATTGCAGACACGTGCGATACGAAACTCTTTTATTTGTAAAAGGGCGGCTCAGATCTTTGTGCCAGCAGCCAAAAAGCGTGCCGATAATGCCGATCTTTTTGCCAAACGAGCCATCTGTACGGTTTATAACCGATTCCGCTATAAGATTTTGTTCCAAAACTGCTTGCATAATTAAATACCCCTCTGCCTGTGTACAAGCACATTGCGTGCCAGACATTAATTAGAACGAATTTACCGCCAAGTTTTGCATTTTAGCCGCGAAAAATCAGGAGCGATAAAAGCCAAAAATACGAAGCCGCTGCCTACCACAACTCTAACGCGAAATTTGCATCCCAAATGGTGCAAACAAAATTGTTCTTTTCATAATATAAAGTCACAAAACAATGTTTATTCCATATGCAACGACAATTTTTATCGCACAACTTTGTCTAATTCCCTGTTTTCGCTAGAATTATCCAGACAGATTCAGGAGCCCAAATGATAAAAAATATAGTAAGAATTGGTTTGTTGAGTGTAATTGCGCTCGGTTTCACATTTTCCGCCCACGCGTGGGACGACACCGGCCATAAAATTACAGCATATATCGCGTGGCAGCAGATGACGCCAGCCGTTCGCGAACAGGTAATAAAAATTCTGTTGGCGGCGCCGGAGGATGCTCAGCTCTCAACGTTTTATCTTCCCTACAGATCGCAGTCGGACGCAACAAAAAAGCTCGATTTTTTTATGACCGCGGCGACATGGTCCGACATCATTCGCGATCGGATGATGGAGACAAGATTCAAAAAATACCATCACTCAAATTGGCATTATTCGGATACGTTCTGGACGGTGAAGGACGGCAAGGTCGAACTCGTGAACATGGGTAACGAGAGCGGAAAAGCGGTTGACATGATGATCGAATTCAACAAGGTTGAGCGCGACCCGCAGTCCACCCCCGCGCAAAAGGCGCTTGGCATCGCCTGGCTCGAACATCTTATAGGTGACATTCATCAGCCGCTGCATGCATCGGCACGTGTGACCGAGCTTGAACCGAAGGGCGATCAGGGAGCGAATCTTTTCCTGCTTACACCTAAGGGAACCGCACGCGCGGACCAGTTGGACCTGCATTGGTTTTGGGATTCGATAATCGGACGCAATTTGCCGAACAGCAAAGATCAGTGTGATCAGGATTATATAAACCCCATCGCAAAAAAAATAATGAAAAAATATCCGTACGCAAAAGAACAGGCAAATCTGAATGCGGGTAATTTTGAGGAATGGAAAAAAGAGAGTTTTGAGATCGCGAGCACGAGGGTTTTCCCGCCTGAACTTAAACGCAACGTAATGCCTTCGGACAAATACAAAAAAGAAGCGCTAAAAATTGCCGAAGAGAGATTAGCTCTTGCCGGCTATCGCATGGGCGATCTTTTCAACAGCATTTTCGGAAAGACGACGCCGTAGTTCATAATGTATCCGATGGACCCGCACGGTACGCTGGAATTTTTTCAAAAGAGACAAGATCACCTTTTATTGTCGATTCGCGAGATCGTCGAGATCGAATCGCCTTCGCACGACGCTGCGGCGATTCGGTCTGTTGTTTCCTGGATCGAAAAGCAGCTCGCTCAAATTCCGCTCGACGTCGAGATCGGAAAGATCGAAGCCGAAGGGTTCGGTGAGCACTTGGTCGTCCGCGCGTTTCCGTCGGATGAAAAGAGCACGCTGATCCTGGGTCACACTGACACAGTTCATCCGGTTGGAACGAAGGAGAAAAACCCGACTCGTATCGACGGCGAGAAATTCTTCGGCTGCGGCATTTTTGATATGAAGGCGAACATCGTCCTTGTGTTGGAAGTGCTGCGATACTTTGCTGAAACAAAGCAGAATCCCACACGGCCGATCACAGTTTTGCTTTCGTGCGACGAAGAGGTTGGCAGCAAGACCGGACGGCCAATTGTCGAGCAAGAAGCAAAAAACGCGGAGTGTTGCCTTGTGCTCGAACCCTCTTTCGATGGCAAGGTTAAGACAGGCCGCAAGGGCACGGGAATGTTTACCTTGCGAGCCCACGGCGTCCCTGCTCACGCGGGCCTTGAACCGGAAAAAGGCGCTAGCGCGATACTTGAACTTTCTCGTCAGATCGAAAAGATTCAAACCTTTAATAATGTCTCGAACGGGACGACAGTTAATGCGTGTACGATAAAGGGCGGCACAACCTCGAACGTGATACCCGAATGGGCCGAAAGCGAGATAGACGTGCGATTTACTTCGATAAAAGAAGCCGAGCGGATCGCGCAGGAGTTTGCCGGGTTAAAAAGTATTGACAGCCGCGTGTCACTGGAGCTTTTGGGTGGAATCAATCGGCCACCGATGGAGCGAACGGAAGCTGTTGTCGCGCTGTATGAAAAAGCGCGTGAACTTGGCGCAGGCTTCGATTACGAAGTTGACGAAACGCAGGTCGGCGGCGCGTCGGACGGGAATTTTGTCGCGGCATTGGGCGTTCCCGTATTGGACGGTTTGGGAATCGCCGGCGCAGGTGCTCACACATTGCATGAGCACGTTTTGGTGAGTGATATTGCGAAGCGGGCGACGCTGGTTGCGTTAATTCTTGCGGAACGCATCTAAAAGGTCCCTATAATTTATATGACCGAAGGCGGGGTCAATTGGAAACTTAAGGTAATAGGGATTCTTCTATTTCCAATTTTTCTACTAATCGGTGGGTTATGGTTGGTGATTTACTTCCCGTTCGTAAAACTCTACGGGATATGGCTCAAGTACCGATTTTGGCAGCGTCACGGGAAGTTCGGGAAATTTATTCTGTTTGTTTATTCTGATAGTCCGAATTGGAAAGAATATATTGAAGACAGTATGCTGCCAAGAATCGAAAAGCATACAGTCCTCTTAAATTGGTCGCGACGTAAGGAATGGTATAGAACGCACCCCTTTGAAGCTAGGGTTTTTAATCATTGGGCGGGGAAAAGAGAGTTTAATCCTATGGCAATTTTACTATCACCTGGACATAGAGTAAAACAGATAAGATTTTGGAAGGCGTTCAAGGATTTCAAGCGTGGAAAAGAAGGGCCGCTGAGAGAAGTAGAGGACAGCTTTTTCGACGAAGTGGAGAAAATATGCCGAGACCGAGGTCTTAAGATCGCCTAATTCTTATTCGGCACTCTTGGCAGTTGACTAGAAAGTCTTTAATTCGGAGGCGCATCTGTTCCGGTGAATGGCGCGGTCTTCAAAACCGTCTGCGGGCTTGTGAGAGCAAGCCTGGGTGGGTTCGACTCCCACACGCCTCCGCCAAGACAATTTAGGAATTTGGATTTGGGATTGCGGATTTTTATTTTCTCTCATGACTCAAGATGAAATGAAAATGCGGACTAAGAGGTTCGCTCTGCGCGTTATTAAGCTAGTTGAAAGTCTTCCCAATATCAGGGCGGCGAGCGTTATTGGAAAACAACTTGTGCGCTGTGGAACATCCTTAATTGACGGGGCAAGCCAGATAGTTTCAATAATTGTTTCGTCAATCAAAACACTAAAGAGAAAGCGAAATCCCAAATCCGCAATCCCAATTCCCAAGTCAATATGAAAACCTGGATTTCCCTTAACATGACTCCCGGTGTCGGACCGCGCGCGGCGACGAAGCTGCTTGAACGCTTTGGCTCGGCCGAAAATGTTTTTCACGCTCGCCGTACGGAACTCGAATCGCTTAGGCTCAAGCCGGAAACGATCGAAAGCATCATAAAGCGCGAGTTTCACGAAAAGGCGGGTGAGGAATTGGAGAGGGTTCGTTCTCTCGGCGGAGATGTTCTGATTCTCGACGACGGCAGCTATCCGAACCTGTTGCGAGAGATCGCGGACCCGCCGATCACGCTGTATGTCAGCGGCGATTGGCAAGCATGTTTCGATCAGCCCTGTGTCGGCATCATCGGTTCGCGAATGTGCTCGACATACGGGCAGAACGCTTCGGAGATGCTTTCGCGCGATCTTGCGTCCCGCGGCATCTGTATCGTTTCGGGTCTTGCGCGCGGGATCGACACAGCCGCCCACCGCGGGGCCATTGCCGGCGGGGGACGCACGATCGCCGTTCTCGGCACCGGAATTGACAGCATCTATCCTAAAGAAAACAAAAAACTTGTGGACGAAATTCTAACCTCCGGCGGAGCCGTCATTTCGCAGTTCCCACTCGGCACACCGCCGTTAAAGGACAACTTTCCGTACCGGAATCGAATCATAAGCGGGCTGAGCCTAGGAGTTTTGATCATCGAAGCCTCGGAAAGGAGCGGCTCTTTGATAACTGCGCGTCTGGCGATGGAACAGAACCGAGAGGTGATGGCCGTGCCGGGAAATATAACGTCGAGAAATTCGTTCGGGACAAATTATCTGATCAAATCCGGAGCAAAGCTTGTTCAGCAATGGCAGGATGTCGTTGCCGAACTGCCGAGCGAGATCGCGGCCGAGATATTGCCGCCCACGATAGAAAAGAACACGGACGGCCGGGCAAAACAACAGGAGCTTGCGCCGGCCGATCTGAGCGTTCACGAAAGAAAATTGTGGTCGCTGCTCAAACCCGACGAGCCGGTGCATATTGACAACCTGCTTGAGGAAAGTGCACTATCGTTCGGCGACCTGAACACGGCGCTGGTCGGTTTGGATATTCGCGATCTTATACGCGTTCTTCCCGGAAAATACTACGCGAAGCGGTTGTGAATTGACCGCATTTGCAAGTTGGTTTCAAAAAGAGTAGGGTTGAACGTCGAATTGACAGACGGTGAAGTTCGGTGTTAGAAGTCAGAATGTCAGCACGTTTGTTAAAAGCGTCTGACATATTTTTTTTCGAACCGGGACAAATGCGATGCAGGATCTGGTTCAGATAACGCGGTATTCGAGAAGCGAGTATTACGAGTTAATGCGGCGGCTGATCGAGCGGAAAAATGCGCAGATACTTGAACCGCAGCTTCCGCTGGATAAACTGACAAAGTGGTTTTCCAGGAACGTGGTGACGGATATTTCGGAACCACTTCCCGAGTGTACGACGTGCGGTATCTGTTGCGTGTTCGCACCGATCGTTCCGGTTTCGCGGGACGATTCCCGGCAGCTCGGGTCGTACTGGGACATTACGCTTGATGAAGACAGCTCGGTTCTGATCGACCGCGTGCTGCCGCGGAGTATGGAAAACGGATACTGCGCAAATCTTGATGGCGTGATGGGAGAGTATGTGGCCTGCACCGCCTATCATGAGCGGCCGAAAGTTTGTCACGATTTTGAAGCCGGAAGCGACCGCTGCCACGAGTATCGAAGGATGTACGGCATTGAACCGCAGCTTTCGATCGAAGACGTTGTCGCGGCGACCGGGAAACTTAACGAGTTGCCTCGGCAGCCGCAGATCGATTTCGTAAGGATTTTGGTCGGCGAGATGGTTTATGAAACCACGGCCTTAGCGGACGGAAGTATGAGCCGATCGAGGCGAACAAAATTGAAGATCGTTGCGATGTTGGATGATGACACTGGGAATTTTCACGTAATCCACACGTACGACCCGAGAGAGGAAACATGGTTCGAAAGCGATTTTCTGGCCATGAGTTTGGATGAGGCCCACGAGATGATAGCATCACGGGCAAGAAAGTGATTTAGTATGTCGAAGAATCTGGTGATCGTTGAGTCACCTGCGAAAGCAAAAACAATTAATAAGTATTTGGGCCAGGACTACACGGTTCTGGCATCGATAGGTCATATTAAGGATCTGCCGACCAAGGAACTCGGCGTTGATGTTGAGAATAATTTTGAACCTCATTATGAAGTAATTCCGGATACCAAAAAACGCAATAATAAAAAGATAGTTGCCGATCTGAAAAAAGCGGCAAAGACGAGCGAAGCGATCTATCTCGCAGCCGACCCCGACCGCGAGGGCGAGGCCATCTGCCAACACCTTGCCGAAGAGATCGTTCCAAAAAAACCCGCAAAACAGGTTTATCGCGTGATGTTCAACGAGATAACCAAAAACGCGATCAAGGACGCATTCAAGGAACCGAAACAGATAAACAGGGACCTGGTTGACGCGCAGCAGGCGCGTCGAATTTTGGATAGGTTAGTTGGTTACAAGGTCTCCCCTATTTTGTGGAAGACAATCGGCGGAAAGCTTTCCGCGGGACGTGTTCAAACCGTTGCAGTGCGATTGGTAGTTGAACGCGAGCGTGAGATCGAGGCGTTTGTGCAGACCGAATATTGGTCGATAATTGCGAACCTGACGGCCGCGCTGCCACCCAATTTCGACGCAAAGCTTTATAAGGTAGAAGACAAAACGGTTAAAACCGGCAAGTTTGACGAAGACCTCAAGCCAACCGAAGTTCATATTAAAACCGGGCAGGAAGCGGGCGACATTGTTGCCGAAGCCGAAAAGCAGACGTACATCGTCGATACGGTAACGACAAAGGAGCGTAAGCGAAACGCAACGCCGCCGTTTATCACATCGAAGCTGCAGCAGGATGCCGCGCGCAAATATGGATTTTCGGTCAAGCGCACGATGGCAACCGCGCAAAAGCTTTACGAAGGCATTGAATTGGGTTCTGAAGGCGCTGTCGGTTTGATCACCTATATGCGAACCGACTCGACACGAGTTTCGGATGGGGCGTTGAACGAGGTTCGCGAGTTTATCGGCGGCAATTACGGCGACAATTACCTGCCCGGCAAACCAAATTTTTATAAATCAAAAAAGGGCGCGCAGGACGCTCACGAAGCAATTCGTCCGACGGACGTCAATCGTACGCCGGAAAGCCTTTCAAGCAGATTAGGTACCGACGAATTAAAACTTTATCGTCTGATCTGGCAGCGATTTGTTGCGTCCCAGATGACGCCGGCAATATTCGACCAAACGACGATCGATATTAAGGCCGGACGTTTTACGTTTCGCGCGACGGGCTCGGTGCAAAAATTCGACGGCTTTTTGAAAGTTTATCAGGAGGGACGCGACGAAAAACCCCAGGACGGCGAGGACGATGATGAAGAACGCAGCCTGCCGCGCGTCGACCAGGGCGAAAATCTGAAACTTAATTCGATCACCCCCGACCAGCATTTTACCGATCCGCCGCCGCGTTACTCAGAAGCGACGCTCGTAAAAGCTCTCGAAGAAAAAGGTATCGGTCGGCCTTCGACCTATGCGGCGATCATGACGACGATCCAAGACCGCGAATACGTCGAGAAGATCGAGGGACGATTTCATCCGACGCCGCTTGGCACGACTGTTAACGACCTTCTTGTTGCAAGCTTTGATGACATCTTCAATACGACCTATACCGCGCGTATGGAAGAGGAGCTTGACGATATAGAAGACGGAAAGCTTAACTGGAGGCAGGCGCTGCAGGAGTTTTACGGCAAGTTTTCAAAGGACCTCGAAAATGCCGCCGAGACGATAAAAAACAAAAAGAAAATGGAGATCCCGACCGACGAGATCTGCGAAAAGTGCGGTGCGGGTATGGTGATAAAATTCGGGCGATTCGGGCAATTTCTTGCGTGCTCGAATTATCCCGAATGCAAAAATACACGCGAGGTCGGAAGTAAGCAGTCGGCATCGAATGGTGATGCGGAAACGGAGGCACGCGGTGACGCGGGGAAAGCTGAAGAAATTCCGGTTTGTGAACTTTGCGGCCGCGAGATGGCACTAAAGAAAGGACGATTCGGAGCGTTTTACGGCTGCACCGGTTACCCTGAGTGCAAAAATATTCGAAAAATAGCAAAGGGCGACCAAAAGCCAGCCGCCCCGCCGGTCGAACTCGACGAGATCTGTCCGAAGGACGGTGCAAAGCTCGTACGCCGTCAGGGACGCTATGGCGAATTTGTCTCGTGCTCGAACTATCCGAAATGCGACTATGTTAAGCGGGAAACTCTAGGCATCGCGTGTCCGAAATGCGGCAAGGGCGACATCGTTGTCAAAAAATCGCGGCGCGGCAAAGTGTTTTACGGCTGTTCGAATTATCCGAAATGCGACGCCGTTTATTGGGACAAACCTGTTACCGAAGCATGTCCGCAATGCAGCGCTCCATTCCTTCTCGAAAAAACGACGAAAAGAGACGGCACATTTCGTTACTGCCAAAATGAGGATTGCGATTACAAGGCACCGGTCGATACCGATGCCGTTCCCGCAAAAGACGAAACCAAGGACAAGGTTACGGCGTAGGACCTGCTGATGAACGAGAACCTGCAATTCTTACACGCCTTTATCAAAAATCCGCTAAAGGTCGGTGCGATCAAACCGAGCTCGCCTGAGCTTGCACGAAAAATGCTCGAGGGCATCAAACCGGACGCCGACAACATCATCCTTGAGCTCGGCGTCGGCACCGGCGCGATCACTAAATTTATCGCCGAAATGGTGCCGGACCGGAATTCTTACCTGGGAATTGAGCTCGATCCGACTCTTGCCAAATCGGCGAGCCAAAAATTTCCCGACCTTCGGATCGTTCACGGCAACGCTTGCGAAGCTCACACGATTCATAAAGAATCCGGTCTGGGCAAGATCAGCTACGTCGTTTCAGGTTTGCCGTTCGTCTCGCTTCCGGCTGAGGTCAGCGAAAAGGTATATCTTGAGATCGAACGGCTTATGAACGCCGGGTGTGTATTCCGAACATTTCAATACGCGCATGGCTACTACACCCCGGCAGCGCTGAAGCTTCGCGAATTTATGCGTAACCGGTATGGCAAATCGAAACGAAGCCCGCTGGTTGTCAAAAACGTCCCACCTGCATACACACTAACGTGGTCGAGCGCCAACTGAAAAAAGGGGCGATGAAAATATGTTATCCAAGTCGAAATTGGCAGCATTTATCGCAACGTCGAAACCCGCCGAAGCCAGGGCGTTCTATGAGAACGTGCTCGGATTGACGTTAGTGTCTGACGAAGAATACGCGATCGTGTTCGACGCAAACGGCACGACGTTGCGAATACAAAAGGCCGGTGATTTTACGCCGCATCCGTTTACAAGCTTGGGCTGGCACGTCGACGATATCGAGGCGGCCATGACCGAACTAAGAGGAAAAGGCGTTTTATTTGAGCAATATCCCTGGATGCCGGAAGGCAGCAACGGCATAATGACCTTTCCTGACGGAGCGAAGGTAGCATGGTTCAAGGATCCTGACGGAAATCTCCTCTCGCTTGACAAGTATTAGTCATCCTTTCTCATTAGCAGTTCTCGCACTGTAAATTTTTATTGACAGATAGTTGATCTTCGCTTATCTTTTACGAACTCACTTTCGGCGGAGTTGCGTGGGTGTTAAGCGACACAGCGCAGCCGGAAATTTTCAAACTCAACGGTTTTCATCGTGTCCTCACAACCAGGCACGATTAGAGCCTTATTCCCAAAATAAAAGGAGAAAAAATGAATACGTTTGTTCACCGGGCGATTATATTTGCGCTTTTTGCGATGCTTTCTGCCTTTTCCGTCTTTGCCCAATCAAACGACGAATATAACCATTTCGAAGGTTTTGTCGGCTATTCGTATAACAATGTCGATACCGGGATCAAAAGCCAGGATCTCGAAGAATTTCCCGAACTTGCCGGCGATTTCGACAAGAGGGTTAATACTAATGGTTTGAACGCCTCATTTGTCCAAAATCTTCACAAATACATCGGTGCAAAATTTGATTACTCCTATCACCAGAAAACTGACGATTTCAGTATCGAAGGTTTCGATTTCTCGACGAGATACAGGGTTCATCAGTTTTTAGGAGGCCTTCAGTTCAAAAATAATCTAAAAGACGGCCCGCGATTCAAACCATTCGGACATGTTCTTGCGGGTGTTGCCCGGCAAAAGATCGACTTCACGGTTCCGAGCGAATTTGAGATCGACCCGGCTGACCTGAGTGGAGGCGAGACTGATTTTGCGATGGTACTTGGCGGCGGTGTAGATATAAAAGTCAGCAGGCATGTTGATGTGCGGGCGATTCAGGTAGATTACAACCCGATTTTCGGGCGAGGTGCCACGATTGATGGCGAGCGGTTCGACGGCCGCACGCAGAACAACCTGAGGCTGTCATTCGGAATTGTATTCCACTGATAGGCCGATCGTCGGGTTCTAATCATGTGTTTTGCGAAAAGGCCGTCGGAAAGACGGCCTTTTGACCATGAGTTTGAAGGAAAACTGATCGACAACGTTTTTGGCTACGTCATTGACTGCCGGATTCCTGTCTTTGATTCCGAAGAAATAATTGTTGACAACCACAGACGAGAGTAATAGAATCCGGCGCATTACTTAACAATTTGGAGGTATTAGTATGCCCAAATCTGTATTGGGAAATTTCGATAATCCGTCTGAGGTTCGCGATATTCCGAAAGGACGGGTTGAGATAGTTAACCTGGGCGACACTCCGGTCATGCGCGCGACATTCGAACCGGGCTGGAAATGGTCGGTCGATATGAAACCTGTCGTCGGAACCGATAGCTGCGAGGTGGCACATTTTGGCTACATGCTTGCCGGTAAGATGCATATCAAAATGGACGACGGCACGGAATATACGCTGGCAACAGGCGATGCGGCAAATATAAAGCCGGGACACGATGCTTGGGTCGAGGGCGCTGAAAAATGCGTATTTCTCGACTTTCAGGGTGCGGCGAACTACGCTAAGCCGAAAGAATCACAGACGACAGCATAACTGCGCCGCCATTCCGTCTCCAATAAGTTTCGTTGCATTTAGGGCAATGACGCAGGTGAATAGGTGTGTTCGCCCCTCCCAAATTTTGCTGTAGATTATTCCCGCAATCTTGGTATAATTGATCTGGCCATCCTCTAAGCCCACATTTCGTTTATGCCAAGAGAACAGGAACGCGTTACCTATCTGATCGAGATTGTACTTGAATGTGCGTCCGGCCGGCGCGAAGCCCGAATCAGCGACCTCAGCCCGGGTGGGTGCTACATAGACAGCATTGTTGCCGTGCAAGAAGGAGAACCCGTCAGCTTTACCCTGAGCGCTCCATCAGGCGAGATGCTGTTTACCGGCGAAACCGTGTACGTCCTTAGCGGAAATGGTTTCGGTGTAAAATTTACCGATCTTACTGATGAACGTAAAGCTTTTCTGGATCAAGTGATCAAGACTCACGGCGGTTAGACGGGAGTTGGTTCACAGGTTCTCGACAATTTCGGGCAGCACATCCATCATTCCTGCAAATACAAGCGCGATTCCCAAAAGACACATTACAACGACGGCCGCAAACGCAAGATCGGTCAGAGTAAGCACTGCCGCCGCGACGACGCCATATATAACCCACAATATCTCATAAGCTCTGACCAAACGCTTGTTGGAAAGAGTGTGTGATGTTCGCATAGTTAACCTCAGTTTCAGCAAAATAAATTCTGCAATCAGTGTGCCATGCAGGTCACATCTAATGTCGACCTGTTAAATCCTTGGCACGCAGTGTTTTGGCGCATCTTGCCCAGCGCTCGGCGACCGACTGCGCGTTGGAACGTTTCTTGCATTCATGATGGACATAACAATTCTGTGTGGTTTTAATACGAACAATAAGGAGCGGCCATGACACAAGAAATACAAAAAAGCGACTGGAAATCTTTTTTTGAAAAGCTGAGCAAGGAAAAGTTCGGATGGGAAACGAACGTTCAGGTTCTAAGCGATGCAACCGGAGCCAACATGCTGTCCGAAGGTCTGCCGTTCAACGGCATCACGTACGAAGAGAACGAAGAAGGAGCGTCGATCGAGATAATAATTGGCAAGACCGCTGAAAAGCACGATTCGCACACGATCGCGGATCCGAAAATGGTTGCGTTTCAACCTGATGATGGCGGAACCGGCGGAACGCTCGATATCGAGGACGCATCTGGTGCAAAAACTCTCGTAAGCTTTCTCAGCGAGCCAGGCAAAAAATCGCGAGATGCCACGACCGGGCATCGGCAGTAGGATTCAGATAATTAATTACAAAATGTCCGGATCGCGATCTTTGCGTTTCGGCACTATTGACGCGCGCATTTCGGCTCGGTTGACGGTCGAGCGTCCGGTCATTTCCGTCGGATTGATCCGATAGATCACCTCAATATTTTCACGCACCCAGTTATCCATCCACCGAATGCTGACCGCAGGCGTCAGCGTCGGATTTGTCGCAATAATCGTCTTTAATGCGGTTTCGCGCTCCCGCTCATCAGTCAGCTGCTCGGCCGAGCCGTAAACGATCACGCTGTGCCAATGCTTGTTATCGGCCACCTCTTCAACCTGCAGACAAACGCGGGGATTTTCATTTATTATTTCGGCCTTTTTCCCGAGGGTCGTATAAATGTAAATAAACGGTTTTGCGTAAGCGTAATGAATCGGTACAACATATGGTTCATTATCCTTCGCACACGCCAAATGCCCGAAACCTGTTTTCGCCAGCAGGGCTTCGATCTCGTTGTTTCCCATTTCCTCGACTTCGATCATGGCCATCCTCCCATCTCGTCTGACTTTAGCTTTTCAGATAATAGGTTTAGTTCGTCGCGGAAATCAACCGGATCACTCAAAGTTGGATTCAAAAAGGGAAACTCGCCTTGCCCGGCTTTTTAGGAACGGAATTTGCGAGAGTAAAAAACAGCTTATGCAGTTTACGCCCATCTTTAATGATCGAATCGATGCGGGCAAGGCCTTGGCGCGCGACCTGGTACAGTACGCGAACCGCGACGACGTGATCGTTCTGGCTTTGCCCCGCGGAGGGGTTCCCGTGGGGTATGTAGTTGCGCAGGAACTGAAGGTGTCGATGGACGTTTTTGTTGTGCGGAAACTCGGCGTTCCCGGGCACGAGGAATTCGGTTTTGGAGCCATAGCATCAGGCGGCATCCAATTTGTAAACGAAGAAGTTGTGCAGGCGCTGCGCATGCCCGATACCATGGTCGAACGCGTGGTCGAACGCGAAAAGGCAGAGCTCGAGCGGCGTGAGCGGTCGTATCGCGATGACCGTCCGGAACCGGTCCTTACGGGCCGAACCGTAATAATAGTTGATGACGGCCTGGCGACGGGCTCGACAATGCACGCCGCCGTAACGGCGCTCAAAGCACGCGATCCGAAATTGATAGTTGTGGCTGTTCCGGTGGCCTCGGAACAGGCGTGCGAAGAGTTTAAACGCGAAGCAGATGTGATGTCGGTTTGCGCCGTAACACCGGAACCGTTTTACGGCGTCGGCATGTGGTATAAGGATTTTTCCCAAACCACTGACGACGAAGTAAGACAGTTGCTCAACAGCGCGAGAGCTTCGGCAACGGCAGGATCAAAATGATAGTTAAGGAAAGAGAAGAAGCGTCACTTAGAGAGGCGGTGATCGGCGACGCAATTCCGCTTCGGCCAAACGAAATGACCGATTACGATTCGCTGATCGACCAGATCGCCGATGCCCGATTTGTGTTGATCGGCGAGGCCTCGCACGGCACCCACGAGTTTTACCGCGAGCGGGCTCAGATAACAAAGCGGTTGATCGCGGAAAAGGGATTTTCGGCCGTGGCCGCGGAGGCTGACTTTCCCGACGCGTCCAGGATAAACAGCTACGTTCGCGGGGCGGGCAACGATCCTGGTGCGATAGATTCACTTGGCGGATTCAAACGATTTCCGGCATGGATGTGGCGCAATGCCGATGTATTGGATTTCGTCGGCTGGCTCCGTTCGTACAACGATGATCTTGCGTGGGACGCGATAAAGGTCGGTTTCTACGGCCTCGACCTATACAGTCTGCACACGTCGATCGAAGCAGTTCTGGGTTATCTAAACAAAGTCGATCCCGATGCGGCAAAACGGGCGAAGGAACGTTATTCCTGCTTCGATCATTTTGGCGACGATGTCCAAACTTATGGCTATTCGACCGGGCTCGGTTTGGCAAAATCGTGTGAGGACGAAGTCGTCAGCCAGCTTACCGAAATGACACGACATGCCGCCGATCTGGCTCAGCGTGACGGACGGGCCGCTGCGGACGAATTTTTCTCCGCCGAGCAAAACGCGCGGCTCGTCAAAAATGCCGAGCAGTATTACCGAATGATGTATCGCAGCGACGTTTCGTCGTGGAACCTGCGCGATCGTCACATGGCCGAAACGCTCGTCGCGCTCGAACGACATCTTTCGAAAGGCGGCAAACCGGCAAAGATCGTCGTATGGGAACACAACTCGCATCTCGGTGATGCGCGGGCGACGGAGATGGGAGCGCGCGGCGAGCTGAACGTGGGCCAGCTCGTCAGGCAGCGTTATGGCGAGGATGCCGTTCTGATAGGTTTTACAACCTATCACGGTACAGTTACGGCGGCGTCGAATTGGGGTGACGATGCGGAACGAAAGCGGGTCCGGCCGGCACTTGAGGGAAGCGTCGAGCAGATCTTTCACGACGTCGATCTTGAGCGTTTCATGCTCTTGCTGAGCGGCGAGAATTTATCCCGCAGAGCATTAACGGAACCGATGCTCGAACGCGCGATCGGTGTCATTTATCGTCCCGAAACCGAGCGGTATAGCCATTATTTTCGGACGATCTTGCCCGATCAGTTCGACGTCGTGATTCACGTAGACGAAACCCGCGCTGTCGAGCCGCTCGAGCGGACAAGTATATGGGAAAAAGGCGAAGCGCCTGAAACATTTCCGCTCGGAATATAGCAAATGCGGAATTCGTAGTGCGGATCGCAGAATGAACTGGCTTATTGATCTATTGCGTCTCCGCATTCCGCACACAAACGGAGGTTGAGAGATGCAGCCAAAACAAGCTATTACCAGCGAAGTTCAAATACCAGTTTCGTCGGCCATTCTGGACGGCGATCTGATCGTGCCGGCCGAGGCCTCCGGTATCGTGCTTTTTGCACACGGGTCGGGCAGCAGCCGTCACAGCCCGCGAAATAAATTCGTCGCACAGACGATTCGCAACGCCGGCGTCGGAACTTTGCTTTTCGATCTGCTGACCCGCGAAGAAGAAGCAATCGACATCCACACCCGCCATTTGCGTTTCGATATTACGATGCTTGCCGAAAGGCTCGCAGCGGCGGCCGAATGGGTTCTCGGCCGCAAGGAAACGGGCAACCTACGCATCGGATTTTTCGGGGCCAGCACCGGCGGCGGCGCGGCTCTTGTTGCAGCGGCTAAGATGGGAATTGAGGCCGGCGCCGTCGTCTCACGCGGAGGCCGACCCGACCTGGCAGGCGATGCGCTTCCGCGAGTTACCGCTCCGACTTTGCTCATCGTCGGCGAACTCGACGATGTCGTTATTCAGCTTAACCGCGAAGCATTTGATCAATTAAACTGCGAAAAGAAAATGGAGATCGTGCGAGGCGCCTCGCACCTTTTCGAAGAACCGGGCACGCTTGAAGAGGTAGCACGCCTTGCGACGGCATGGTTTGTCGGGCACCTCAGTTAAACGCCTATGTTGAATCAAACGTCGGAAAATAGATGTGCAAATCCTCTCTGCAGCTGCCGACCCGAGCCGGGCAGCGATTATTGCGGGCCGCATTGCGCGCAGGTACGCGACGAAACCGATTGCGGCTGCGGCCACGTTGAATGCAAGGCCAAAGCTTATCAGGAGGCGAAGAAATGAACCGAATCAGAGAAGAGTTTGACGCCGACCGCTTCGGAGCACGCGAAAAGACATCCGAATTCCCCTTTGGCGACCAACAGTCACCTGTCACCTGCGGCATCTGCGGCGAAACTCGGTACGCGTCGAAGGAATTTGCCGAAAAAGTTTCGCAAGCGATCAGCGAAGGCATAGACACGCCGTTCGTTTGCTCCAAATGCGAGCGGGATCAGGAAGAAATGGCCCACGCGGGACGGTGACGCCGCCTCCCAACCGCAAGCTGCATCTACCAGCCAAACGATGGCTTGTAAGTTTATACGCGGAGCGCTTCTTTCAATGAACTCGGTCTGAAGATAGAGCACATTGAAGTGAATCAAAAAAAATAAGAAAACCTTCGCCTTTTTTCCCGCCTTTTCTCATCCCCATAGCGTGATAACCGTTTCCGGCGTTTAAGTACTTTCCGGCCCTGGTTAAATTTCATTGACATTCCCGCGGCAAAAGATAATATTTACATCAAAAATATTTCCGGAGAAAATGAGATGCCAATTACGGACGAGAACCTCGAAGCTATGTTTACGTTTGGAACCGAGACGGGCGGTGTTGTGGACCAGCCACCCTTTCGCATGTTAATTCTTGGTGACTGGAGCGGCGATGCGGAAAAGAAAGATCTGGATGACAGGCGCTTGCTCGAAATAGACCGCGACAATTTTGACGAAGCAATTCGGAAAATGGGCGCATCCGTGAATTTAGGTCTTGGCGAGGAGCAGGAAGTGAGTCTTCGCTTTACGGAGCTTGACGATTTTCATCCGGATCGTATTTTTGAACAAGTCGCGGTTTTTACCGAACTTCGCGACTTGCGCAAACGGCTGAAAGATCCAAATGAATTTAACGCGGCTGCGAATGATGTTCGCTCGTGGATAGGAAGCAAGCCGAATGTCGATTCGGAACCGGCGCCGCCGGTTGCCGCCGCGGAGTCAGTCGAATCGGCAGAATCGGGCGACCTGCTTTCTCAAATTCTGACACAGCCGTCGGGCGGCACCGCGGTTGCGCGCGTCAAAGGCTCGGACGAAATAAACAGGCTCTTGCGCGAGATCGTCACACCGCATGTTCTTCGGATCGACGAAAATGAGCAATCGCAGATGATCGCTGCAGTCGATGAGGCAACGAGCGGCGTAATGCGCAAAATATTGCACGATCACAAATTCCAGGCGCTTGAGGCTGCATGGCGAGGCCTTTATTTCCTGGTGCGCCGTGCCGAAACGTCGCCCGACCTTAAGCTTTACATCCTCGACGTTTCAAAAGACGAACTGATAGACAGTCTCAGATCCGCCGAGAGTTTGTCCGGAACGCAGCTTTATAAAACGCTGGTGCGGGATACGGTCGAAACACCGGGCGCCGAGCCATGGGCCGTCGTTGTCGGAAATTATGCCTTCCTGCCGGAAAAAGACGATGTCGCAGCGCTGATCAGGATCTCGCGACTGGCCGAAGCCGCAAACGCACCGTTCATCTCGCATATGCGGCCCGAGGTCCTCGGAGTTCACACGCTCGACGGCAATGCCGATCCGACAGATTGGAACCTTTCGACCGATACCGATGCCGGCAAGCTGTGGGCCGCTCTGCGCGGGCTTAACGAATCGCGATATATCGGCCTTACCATTCCGCGATTTCTCGTTCGCCTGCCCTACGGAGCCGACACTGATCCGTTGGAACGCTTTTCGTTTGAGGAATTTGAGGGTAAACCCGAGCACGATCTTTACTTATGGGCAAATTCCGCTTTTGCGTGCGCACTTTTGTTAGCTCAGAGCTATTCCGAATATGGCTGGGATATGGGCGAATCGCTTATGCAGGACCTTGACGGCCTGCCGCTGCACATGTACAAACAGGACGGCGAAACTGTGTTTCAACCCTGCGCCGAGGTGCAGCTAACCCAAGTAGCGTGCGAAGAGATAATGGAGCACGGCCTGATGCCGCTGATCTCATACAAAAACACCGACCGCGTAAAACTCGCACGGTTTCAATCGATCACCGATCCGGTGAAAGGGCTGAAAGGCAGGTGGAATACATAAGGCTATTTGATTGTTCAGACGAACAATGGCAACTAGGTAATTAAATCAGCATACAGTTGTCACGATCTGCGTAAGGGGTTCACCATTCTTGATTAATAATAGACAGTCTAGAGGAGGCGGGCTTGTCCCCCGCGCTTAAAAGATTCATTTCCCGCCTTGCCTAATGCTTGCGGCTTTATGCTGATCGGGGTGCATAGAGACCTCTCCAGAAACTATTCGCATTGACGAATAGTTTTTTATTTGGTACTTTAAATGTTGTATGAACGGTGTGATCACAACAAAAGAAGCGGCAGAAAGGTTAAAAGTCAGCGTCAGACGTGTTCAGGCGCTGATCGCTGCAGGACGATTGCCTGCCGAAAAGATCGGTCACACTTTCGCGATAAAGGAATCCGACCTTAAAGCCGTGAATGGACGAAAAAACGGCCGTCCGCAAAACGGAAATCAGTTGGAAGAAAAAGACTGGGACGCAATACTTGATAAATACATCGGTTGCTTAAAAGGCCTTCCGCCCGACCTGTCAACTAATCCTAAATATATGGAGGGTTATGGCAGGAAAAAGGCAAGCGATCATCGACGCTAGTGCGATAGTCGCAATTTTGAGTGAAAAAGACCAATGGCACAAGTTGGCTATACCACTCTTTCGGGGTCTACAGAAGCCGTTTTTTACTTGTGAGTCGGCTATTAGCGAATCGTGTTTCCTGGTAGGAGCTAATCACAAAATGAACGTCTTGTCGCTACTCAAGGACGGGATAATCGAAATCGGATTTTCCCTTTCGGATGAGATCGAGAATATAGCAAGATTGATGGCTAAATATGATTCGGTTCCTATGTCGCTTACAGATAGCTGCTTAGTCCGAATGAGTGAAATACTTGATGCTCCTATATTCACCTTTGACGCGGACTTTAGAATTTATCGCCGGCATAGTAACAGGAAAATTCCACTTTTCGGCCTTGAGGAAGTTTAGATGTTCGACGAGACTTTTGATGTGATCGTGATAGGTGCGGGGCACGCCGGGTGCGAGGCGGCCTCGGCGTCGGCGCGCCTGGGCGCCGAGACGGCTCTTGTTACGATCAATCTGGACCTTATCGGGCAGATGTCGTGCAATCCGGCTGTCGGTGGGATCGCTAAAGGCCATGTTGTCAGAGAGATAGACGCGCTCGGCGGCATTATGGGCCGCGTAATCGACCGCACCGGTATCCAGTTCCGCTTGCTGAATCGTTCGCGCGGACCGGCCGTGCAATCACCTCGCGCACAGGCCGACCGAAGTCTTTATCGTACAGAGATGCGACGGGTTCTGGAAGCAACTCCGAATCTGCACCTCCGCCAGGGTGTTGTAGTCGATCTAATTACAGAAAATAATGCAGTTATCGGCGTGGAAATGCAGGACACGCGACGGTTTGGAGCTAAGGCTGTCGTCGTCGCGACCGGTACCTTTCTGAATGGCACGATCCACACCGGGCGCCGGACGTTTTCGGCTGGCCGGGCGGGCGAACCGGCATCCATTGAGCTTGCTAACTCATTGAAACAATTAGGTTTTCCGGTCGGACGCCTGAAAACCGGAACGCCGCCGCGAATCGACGGACGGTCCATTGACTGGGACGCTTTCGAACCGCAGCCGCCCGACGAAAAGCCTGTTGCGTTCTCGTTCGCTACGGAAAGGATCGAACAGGATCAGATCCAGTGTTTTATCGGCTACACGACGAACGCGGTCCACGAGGCGATTCGATCAAATCTGCACCAGTCGCCGCTGTACTCCGGCAAGATCAAGGGAATCGGGCCGCGGTATTGCCCGTCGATCGAGGACAAGGTCGTAAAATTTGCCGATAAGGACCGGCATCAGCTTTTTCTCGAGCCCGAAGGCCATAATACCAACGAGGTTTATCTGAACGGTTTCTCGACCTCGCTTCCCGCCGAACTGCAGCTCGAACTGCTGCGAATGATCGATGGGTTTGAGAGTGTAAGAATTATTCGGCCCGGATATGCGATCGAATACGATTTTGTCGATCCGCGGGAGCTTTATCCGACGATGGAAACCACCCGGATGAAGGGCCTCTTTCTCGCAGGACAGATAAACGGAACTACCGGCTATGAAGAAGCGGCTTGCCAGGGGCTGATGGCCGGCGTGAACGCAGCGTTTTCGGTTCAAAGACGTAAGTCCTTTATTTTGCAGCGAGATGAGGCGTACATAGGCGTGTTGGTTGACGACCTGATCCGGCATGGCGTCGATGAACCCTACCGGTTATTTACGTCGCGCGCCGAAGCCCGGCTGACGCTGCGTCATGATAACGCCGACCAGCGTCTTTCGCCCAAAGGCAGGGAAACCGGCCTGCTGAGCGACAGCGATTGGGAGCGGTTCAATAATAAGCGCGACCGCATCGCGGCTTTGCGAAACGCGCTGGACCATACCCGCTTCAAACGGTCGTCGGTCGAATACGCAACGGTTTCTCATCTTCTGGGAACGGATCTGGGAGATGCATTTACGCTTTCACAACTTGCTATGCGTCAGGGTGTTGGCCGCGAAGTAATAACGCGGCTGCTGCCGGCCGAAATTTCCGCGACGCTCAGGGAAACCGATCTCGAGACCGCGTTGGCAGATTCGCTCTACAGCGGTTATATAGAAAAACAAAAAATGGCCACGGAGCGGGTAAACCATCATGATTCGCTAAAAGTGCCGGAAGCATTTCAATTTAGCCAGATCAGCGGACTTTCGAACGAAATGGTTGAACGACTGGACCGTGCAAAGCCACAAACCTTCGGCCAGGTCCGAAATATAGCCGGTTTGACGCCCGCAGCTGTTTCGACGGTGCTTGTACATCTCACTGCTCATTCCCACGAAAATAGTGCACGAGTTTAAATGTGGTACGTACCACATATCCATTTTGGATTGCCGATTTCGGATTTTGGAGTTCTGTTTTCGATTTCCCTAATTGCTGTGCCGTACTCGATTGATGAAAATGTGGAACGTTCCACATGTGGTGCATGCCACCTTTTTCAATCCGCAATCCAAAATCACAAATCCAAGATCGAGATGTGGTACGTACCACATGTCCTCAATTAGAAAAGCGCCCGCCGCTGTGCTAAATTTAGACTTGCCACGAAGACTGCGGTTCTTAATTCAAACAAGATCAAATCGATGAATTTGCGCAGGTGGTTCTGACATTATTAATGGGTAAAATTATTGCTGTAGCCAATCAAAAAGGCGGTGTTGGGAAGACCACAACCGCCGTGAACCTTTCGGCCGCGCTCGCGACGAAAGGAAAAAAGGTCTTGCTTGTTGACGCCG
>DATJGV010000258.1:0-9203 GCA_035494575.1 Pyrinomonadaceae bacterium
GATCGCCGTTCTGTTCGGCCGCAGCATAAATCAGTCGATCTTCTTCGGATTCCTTGTCGCGTTGTCGAGCACAGCTATTGTTTTGAAAAGTTATTCAGAACGCAATGAGGTTGACGCTCCGCACGGACGGGCCGGCATCGGAATTTTGCTTTTTCAGGACATCAGCATCGTCTTGATGATACTGCTGGTACCGGTGCTGGGTGGAGGCGAGGACATCGTTTCGTTCACCCAAATAATAATAAATTTAAGCATTTCGCTGTTCGCGCTAATTGTTATCGTCCTCTTGGCATGGTTGATCCTGCCGAGATTTCTAAAACGCGTCGTTCAACTTCGCAGCCCTGAGGTCTTCCTGCTCACGGCCGTACTCTTTTTTCTCGGAATGTCATGGGTGACGTCGCATTTCGGACTCTCGCTTGCCCTCGGAGCGTTCATCGCGGGAATGGTGTTGGCGGACACCGATTATAACCATCAGGTGACGGCGGAGATCCTTCCGTTTCGTGATGTTTTCAACAGCGTGTTTTTCGTCTCGATCGGCATGCTGCTGTCGCTGCAGGCGCTAGCGCAGAATATCGGTTGGGTTGCCGTTCTGGTCGTCTGTCTGATCATTGGCAAGGCGCTGATCGTTTGGGCGATCGTCAAGATCCTGGGCTTTCCCCAGCGAATCGCGGTGATGACCGGTCTCGGTGTTGCTCAGATCGGCGAATTTTCGTTCGTTCTCGCAAAAGTGGGTCGCGAAAGTTCGCTTTTGCCAGATTCGGATTATCAAACCTTTCTGGCTGCGTCGATCATCTCGATGATCGCGACACCGTTCCTGATCTCCGCCGCGCCTAAGATCGGTTATTTCGTCCAGTCACTATTCTCTGACGGGAGCGCAGGCGAGATCGAGAATTCCGAGGAAGATATCCATCTCACATCGAGCGGCGGTCTTAACCAGCACGTGATCATCGTCGGTTACGGTTTGAACGGCAGAAACCTTGCACGTGTGTTGCGAACCGTCGGTGTGCCTTATACGATCCTGGACGTCGATGCGGTTGTAGTGCGGCATGCAAAGGACAATGGCGAGAAAATAAACTTCGGCGATGCGACCCGGCGCGAGGTTTTGATGCACGCGGCAATCGAAAAGGCATGGGTTCTGGTGCTTGCTATGTCCGACGCAGCGGCCGCACGGCGAACCGTTTCGCAGGCGCGGCTAATGAACGACAAACTCCACATCGTCGTTCGGACGCGTTACACCGCCGAGATCACCGAGCTGCTCGAGCTCGGTGCGAACGAGGTCATACCGGAGGAATTTGAAACCAGTATCGAGATCTTTTCACGCGTGCTGCATCATTACGGCGTCACAAGAAACATAATCGAGGAACAGATCGCGCAGATACGCAAACGCGGATACGAAATGCTGCGATCAACATCAATTCCCGAAGTCCAGATGGCACGTCTGCACTCCGCGCTGCAGGACGCATCTGCGGAAACCGTAAAGCTGCATCGCGATTCTCCTGCTGTAGGGAAAACTCTGGGTGAGCTGGATCTGAGAGGGAAAACGGGCGCCACGGTCATTGCCGTCGTTCACGAAGGAGAAACGAAGATCAGCCCGGGAGCCGGGTACAAACTTTGCGAGGATGACATGATCCTGCTCTCCGGCCCGTCCAAAAAGATCGAAAGCGCGGTAAAAATACTTTTGCCGAATGATGATCTTGGCGGATTTAATCCGTGATCCGTGGGACGCGTATTCCTAGTGGCATATAAGAAACGCAGCCAGCAGCGGAATCGTCAACTCATGATGCCCGGTCACCGAAAAACCCTTCCCGGCACCGTTTGCCGTCGGCCGTCTTACAACGTTTGTCGTTGGCCGATAATGCTGAATGAAATCGAAATTTGCGGTTGTGATCTCGTTCAGCTCACCGCCAAGATTTCTAACGACCGTTACTGCCTTTAGGAATATCTCCGGAAGAACGACGGCCGAGCCGAAATTCAGGTAAACACCGCCGCCGTTCATTTCCTTAACTAAAGAACAGAGCAGACGAAAATCCGTATGAGAGGCCTCGCCAAGAGCACCTCCGTCGGCCGACGGGTGAAAGTGCCCGATATCGGCCCCGATCACGAGATGAGCGGTGAATGGTACTTTGTTCAGATATGCCTGGCAGATCAGCGAAACTTCTGAGTATTTCGGCGACAGATCGCTCACCTCGCGTCCCATTGCTTCACCTAGGCCGATGCCGTCTGCCTGCGCTTTTTTTGCCGCCGCGTTTAATATCTCGCCCGTTTCACGTGCCGCGCCAAAATCGCCGCTTCCCAAAGTTGCATCGACATCCTCGCTGGTGAAACCGGCCAATGCTATTTCTGTGTCATGCACCAGCACGGAGCCATTCGCCGCTATCGCTGTTACAAACCCACGCCGCATCAAATCTATAAGTACCGGCGAGAGCCCTGTCTTTATGACGTGCCCTCCGACTCCCCAGATCACCGGCTTACGCCGTTCTTTTGCGCGCCTAATGCGGTCGGCGATCTCACGCATCGACTGAACGGCAAGGACGTTCGGCAGCTTGTCCAGGAATGATCGGAGCGTGTCGTCTTCAGTCGGAGCCACCGCAAAATCGTCAGTTGTAACCTTGCTCGGTCGCGTCGCCAGTTCATAAGTTCGTATTTCGCCGAGGTCGATCGGCTCGAGGTCGTCGTAGATGGTCATTGGCTGATTTTATTCGACGAAGAATTTCGTGACGCGATTATAGCATAAGCATAAGGGAGCTGCGTTTCGAAGCACTCAAGAGCCTACAAGCCGCCCCAAGACCGCAAAAATTGCCCGAAAATAACGAGCAAAACAGCGAATCCAAAAGAAATTCCAGAAAAAAACAAAAATTTTTGCAAAAACTGTAAACCTAGCGCGTCTAATAAGTTGGTGAATGAGGGGTCTCTTATAAACGGTTTGGGATTCTTCACTTGGACACCAAAAAAGAAGCTCCATGGGACGATGGAGCTTTTTTCTTTTTGCCTGTATATCTACAGCTAACGATAAATGTGCTCACCGCGATAGTCACGACGCCAGCGGTCTTCGAAATAATCGGCGTCCTCGCGGGTTCTTGGTTTTACCCCGAGCACGGTTCCGCCTTCTTTTATGCCCGATTCGTAAACTTTCGCCCGCTCTTCGGGTATTCCCCAGCCGATCAGCAAACCGACTAATCCGCCGGTGAACCCACCTGCACCGGCCCCGGCGAGGGCTGCTGCCAAAGGTCCTGCAATGATCAGCCCAAGGCCTGGAAGCAGGACGTTCGTGCCAATTGCGGCGATACCGCCGACGACGGCCCCGATCGCTCCGCCAATGATACCGCCAGTTCCGGCACCTTTTAGGGCTTTACTTCCCAACTCCGTCTCAGGATTATTCTTATAGTATTTGTCCCTGGTTGCGTCCGACATCATTACGTTGATCTCATGGTCTGAATATCCGCGATCGCGAAGCGACTCGTACGCGCGTTCCGCGTCCTCGCGGCTCCGGAACAACGCTGTCAACAGAGCGCTTTCCTCGCTGCGTGATGTAGCTTGATTGTTCATATACTGCTTTCTCCTTCTATACGAATACTATCCAGCAAAATGCTATCCGCCGGATATTGAAGCAATAGACGTGCCGGACATTAAAGCATGTAGATGCAGACGTTTAGAAAGGAACTCTTAATATCGAGGATGCGGAAATGTTTGGAATTGATGCAGGGAGATCGTACGGACGATTAAAAGTGAAAATGTGAAAGAGTGAAAAGGTTTTGTTCAATTCGAACGCTGCTCATTCACTCTTTCACATTTAACCTTTTACAGTTAATTTTGCTTGGTCGCGGTGAAAGCCATGGGCGGAAGTCCCGGAGCAGAAAGCGTGCCGGTTAGCTTGCCGCCTTCGAGCTTGCCTTCCATCTGGATCTCCATCGGCTGGCCTTGGATTTCTGCCTTTAGAAGACCGCTGAAGTTCGATCCGCTGACCTTTCCTTTTTCGACGGTTCCGGGTCCGAGATGCGAGGACATCGAACCGCCAAATTCGCCGCCGGTCTGTTTCAGGTCCAATGCAACATCAACCTGCTGGTCGCCGGTATCGACGACCATGTTCCATTTGCCGGAAAGATCGGCCCCCGGTGCCTTGGTCATATCGACAGGCGTCGTTACGGCGACCGATTTCGGATCGACCGTGATCTCAGCGAGGCGCTTTGCAACCTCCGGCGTGGCCGATTCCTGATAGCGGCCGCCAAGGTGTTCCGCAAGGAATTTTTCAGCCGCCATTACCATTGCAGAATTATTGACGGGACGAGCAAAACCGTGGCCTTCGTCCGGTGCGACAAGGTACTCGACCGGATAGTTGCGGTCACGAAGCGCGACGACGATCTGGTCGGCTTCGCGTTTGTTGACGCGCGGATCGTTCGCCCCCTGAACGATCATTAACGGCGTCTTGATCTTATCAGCCGAAAACAGCGGCGATTGTCGTTTCATCTGGGCCAGGCCTTCCGGAGTGTTGGGGTCGCCCATCCGTTTGTAGAAAATGGTGCGGATCGATTCCCAGTATGGCGGAACCGATTCGAGCAGCGTTTTCAGATTCGATGGAGCAACGATCGCAACAGCAGCGGAATAAACATCAGGCGTAAACGCAACGCCGGCAAGCGTCGCATAACCGCCGTAGCTGCCGCCCATAATGCCGACACGTTTCGGGTCGGCGATGCCCTGACCGATCAGGTATTTAACACCCCACGTCAGGTCGTCCTGCATTTTTTGTCCCCATTCGTTGTTGCCGGCGTTCAGAAATTTCTTGCCGTAACCGGTTGAGGCGCGGAAATTTGGCTGCAAAACGGCGTAACCGCGATTTGCGAGAAATTGTGCAAACGTATCGTAACCCCACGAATCACGTCCCCACGGACCGCCATGCGGGAAAATAACGACTGGCAGGTTCTTAGGTTCGAGGCCTTTTGGCAGTGTCAGATACGCCTGAATATCAAGGCCGTCCGACGATTTATACGTAACACTCTTCATCGGAGATAGCGCGGCTCGGTCGAGCTTTTCACGCACCTGATAAAGTGTGCTCAGGTCCTTTGTCTTACGGTCGTAAAGCCAGACGGTTCCCGGGTCGACATCGCTGTACGTTGCAACGATGAATTTGCTTTCATCCTTTGTCGCTGAATTGAAACTGATCTCGCGGTCGCCGAGGCGTTTCTTGATCGTCTCGTAATCCTTTTGAAAATCCTTATTTTTCCAGTAAATACGGTTGCGGTCGTCCTCGTAAGAAGTCGCGATGATCTCGTTCGAAACGTCAGAAAAATTGACGTTATTGAGATCGACCTTGTTCAGCGGATCGCTTTCGACCTTCTCGGTTTTACCTGTTTCAACATCGAGCAGGTCGAGTTCGACCAGGTCCGAATCGCCTTTGTTGGTTTGAATGTAAACGCGTTTGTTGTCTTTGTTGAATTGAAGCGGCGAGCAAGTCTCGAAAACATCGCACGAATAGATCTTGGCCGTTGAGCCGTCCGCATTGACTCGTAAGATCTCGGTGTCGCCATTCTGCGCCGAACGGACCGCAAGTCTGAGTTTGTCCGCATTGTCGAAATAAACAGCCTGATAACGGTCTTTGTTTTCCGAAACCAGGGTGCGTTCGCCGGTCGAGATCTTTATCTTGTAAAGATCGTGCCAGGCCTTGTCGCGTTCGTTGATGCCGACATATAAAGCATCCGGATCGGATTTTGGCACCGCATAGATCATCGCGCGGATTCCCTTAGCGTCCGTTAAATTTCTTGCCGCGGGAACCTCGGCGCCGGCAGCCGGTTTGTCCGCCGGATTTACCGCGTAAACGTTAAAATTTTCGTCGCCGCCTTTGTCCTGAACGAAAAGCACGTATTTACTGTCGCGCGACCAGAAATAACCCCGCACAGGCCGGGCGGTATCGTTTGTGAGAGGTTTAGCGGATGCGAACGGAGCTTTCGTTTCCTTGACCCAAATGTTCATTGTGCCGTTATACGGTTTGATGAAGGAGATAAATTTGCCGTCCGGCGAGATCTGGGCTCCGGCGTATTCGGGATTGCCGAAGAAAACCTCCCGGTCGATCAACGCGGGTTGCTGTGCCGCAGCAAGCCCCGTAAACAGTAAAATACTGAGAATTATAAGTAGATTTTTCATTGGTTTGGTCCTCGTTTGAGCGTAGTACGAATGATATTAACCGATAGTTCTGCAAATCGATCAGAAAAAATCGTATTTCCAAACCTTTTTTCGAAACTTGCTCTCGTTCCAGAACGCTTTGTGAAGTTCGATCTGCGGCCGCGCGCCGCTTTTAAGCACGACGCTGACCACATCAAAACGATATTTCATCTCGCGGATCCTGAAAATATTTCGATAAACCCTTGCGGTTCTAATGATCTGGCGCTGCTTTCTGAGATTGACGGCAGCGGTCGGTTCCGCAAAGTTTACGGAACTTCGCGTTTTCACCTCGACAAAACAAAGCACGTCCCCGTCGAGAGCGATCAGGTCTATTTCGCCTGTTACCGCGGCCTCATTGAGATTTCTGCCGATAGGGACCTTAAAATTTGCGGCAATGATCGTATAGCCGCGGCTTTCAAGATATTTAGCCGCAAGGTCTTCGCCGCGCTCGCCAAGGATCCGGGTCGCTGACTGTAAATCAGAGGAAGACAGATCAAGTAGGCTGGACATATTAACGAAGAGTTCGGTTAAAGCCGTCTAATAGCTGTTAGCTAATTTTATTGTTTGTTTTTATCCGGCGGTTGAAAGCACACTTCCTGCAGATTATTATCATCCTCGAAAGTGACGCGGTACATTTCCTCTTCGGCGCCTTTGCCTTCGCCGGTGTAAACGTCGATGTGTTTTCCGTGCACTGTGACGCCTACATCGTTGCTGATGAACTCTTTCTTACCATATTCGTCGGGCAGGCCGGGTATGGTCACCGTACTGTCGTTCGGTATTAAAGCGTTATCGACTGCGACCGAGTTTTCCTGCAGCGGCGAATTGTTCGCATCCAGCGGAGCGTCGCTCTTGTGCCAGCGTCCATTGTAATTTCCTAGATACCATCCGAAGCGTGTCTTGCCCCAGCCTTCGCCCCAGCCCTTGTCTTCGTCAAACACCGTCCGCACAAACTCCGAATCGAAACTTACCGGGCCAACACCCACCACATCGACCTCGGTCTTGTCTTCCGACATGTAATCGGTTTCGACCGGCGTAAAATATCCTGTAATGCGCCAGCCTTCACTGCAGTGCATCTCATCAGCCGGCGGGACGTTAATTTCGGCTTTAGATTTCTTCATCGCGAACGCTCCGACCAAAATAACGATAACTAATACCGAACAAAACCACTTCATCATCAACCTCGACCTAAATGGGTACGATGCGATGAATGATGTGCCCGTTCGCTTTGACCAATTTTGTGGCATTAATGGAGAACACGGAAATGAATTTCCAGGATCCGGGATCAAAATGCCGGTTCTTCATAAACGCCGTAAACATCGCGCAGAGCAACCGAGATCTCTTCAACTGTGGCATAAGCTTTAACGGCTTCGATGATCGCGGGCATTGTGTTTTCGTCGTTTCTTGCTGCCTGCTTCAATTTGTCGAGAGCCGTTGCTACCGCGCCTTTATCCCGGGTCGATCTGACATGCTCCATCCGCAAAAGCTGATGGTCGCGGACGGTTTCGTCGATCTGCAGAATGTCCACTTTCGATGGTTCCTCGTCCATTGCATATTTGTTAACACCGACGATGGTCTGCTCGCCGCGTTCGACCGCTTTTTGATATTGATAGGCAGATTCCTGTATCTCGCGTTGCGGAAAACCGGCTTCCACCGCTTCGACCATTCCGCCAAAACCGTCGATCTTGTCAAAATATTCAAAGCAGCCGTCAACCATCTTTTGCGTGAGCGATTCGACGTACCAGCTGCCGCCGAGCGGATCAACCGTATTCGCGACGCCTGTTTCTTCGGCAATTATCTGCTGTGTGCGAAGAGCTATCAGAGCCGCTTCGTCTGTCGGCAAGGCAAGCGCTTCGTCGTACGCATCCGTATGGAGCGACTGAGTACCGCCGAGCACGCCGGCAAGCGCCTGAATTGCGACACGTGCGATGTTATTCAACGGCTGCTGGACCGTAAGCGAAACGCCGGCCGTCTGTGTGTGAAACCGAAGCTGCATCGTACGCGGATTTTTCGCACCGAAGCGTTCCTTCATCGTTTTTGCCCAGACGACGCGGGCCGCGCGATATTTGGCGATCTCTTCGAAAAAGTCGTTGTGAGCGTTAAAAAAGAACGAAAGCCGCGGCACAAATTCGTCAACACCGAGGCCGCGATCGACGCCATACTTCACGTATTCCACGCCGTCGCGCAGCGTGAATGCAAGCTCCTGCAGGGCAGTCGCGCCCGCTTCGCGAATGTGGTAGCCCGAAACGGAGATCGGGTTGTATTTCGGGACATATTTTGTGCAGTATTCGAACGTGTCGATGACCAGCTTCATCGCCGGCCGGATGGGGTAGATCCATTCTTTCTGCGCAATGTATTCCTTGAGAATATCGTTTTGCAGCGTGCCGGAAATTTTCGAAAAATCAGCGCCTTGCTTTTCGGCAACCACAAGATACATTGCCAGAAAGATCGGGGCAGGTGCGTTTATCGTCTGCGAGACAGTTACCTTATCGAGCGGAATGCCATCAAACAAAACCTCGAAATCGGCAAGTGAAGAAACTGCGACACCGCATTTGCCGACCTCGCCTTCGCTCAAGGGCGAATCGCAATCCAATCCCATCAACGCGGGCAGATCGTACGCAACGCTCAAACCGGTTTGGCCGTGTTCGAGCAAATACTTGAAACGGCGATTGGTGTTTTCAGGAGACGAAAACCCGGCAAATTGCCGCATCGTCCAAAGCTTTCCGCGATAACCCGTCGGATGAATGCCGCGTTTGTACGGAAACTCGCCAGGGAAGCCGACAGGCTCCAGATCTTCCGTGTCTGCTTCGGTGTAAAGACGATCAACCGGTTCGAGGCTCACGCCTTCGAACTTTTCCTTTCGCTCGGGTGTTTTGTCGAGGACTCTCTGCAGAGTTTCTTCTTCCCAGCGTCCGACTTCTTTCTCAGCGGACGTTAAAGCTTCTTTTGTTTCCGGTGTCATAACTTATGGTTTTATTAGTTGTAATTTTACCACGAATCATCGTAGCGGCCGAAAGAAGATCAACCGAGACTGATCGTGAAAACCATTTCCGTCG
>DATJGV010000259.1:0-10124 GCA_035494575.1 Pyrinomonadaceae bacterium
GCCTTTGCGTTAAAAAATCAAACATTGTAACTTTATTCTTTACCTATGGCAGACCAACCGACCGTATCAGATATTTTTCGCCGGGCGCTCGAGATGAGAAAGGCAAACCCGAACGGCTCCTATAAGGACGTAAAAGCTCAGATCGTCAGCGAATTTGGCGGTAAGACGTTTCCCTCAATGGCGACGCTGACCATTCCCGAATACGACAATATCGCGCCCGAAGAAGACTGGACCGCCGGGCTGCCGGTCGTGTTTCGCGGTATTCAGAACCAGGACTGGGACGACGTTGCGCAAGGGATAATCATCAGTCTGGAACAGGTTGAAAATTATCCGAAGGAATCGGGCCGCGAGGACGACCCGGCAAAAGAGTGGCGCAACCGCGACAAAGGAATCGCTGAAGCTGAGGAAAAGAACCTCTCAAAATGGATGCCTGAAGAACTGATGGCGATGGCCAAACGGAATATCCGTAGCTGACCGGCTGTTAACACTAATATTTAACTTTTGCAGAACTCGTTCGTAGCTAAAAATTAATAGTTAGGCCGTCCTTTGCTTCCAAAATCTCACATTTGGCTGAAAAACTCCTGATCTCTCTCTCAAAATCAACGTTGTTCCATTCGGGATAAAGGTGCGTTAATATCGCTTTTTTTGGCTGCGCTTTTCTTATCAGGTACATCGCTTCGGCAAGCTCAAGGTGTTTTTTGACCGGTTTGTCTTTTACAAACGAACTTTCGATCACAAACAGATCAACGTTGTTGGCAAAGGCCGCAATTGCTTCGGTAAATCCTGTGTCGGATGTATAGACGAGTGTTTTATCGCCGTCGCGGACGTGGATCGCGCAGCTTTCGTCAGTGTGCGGTGTCGAAAGCGCCGTTGCTTCAATGTCCGGCAATATCTCAAAATGTTCCAGCGGCTCGACTTCGACGATTTTCAGCGGGAAGGGCTGTTGGAAAAGTTTGTAATTGTCCGCGGCGTCGAACCGCTCGATCAGTTTTCTTAAGCCGACCGGCCCAAAAATGCGAAGCGGCTTTTTCCGGTTTCGAATCTCCGGAGCATTTCGTATTCCAAAAAGGAACGGCGCGAGGCCGCCGAGATGATCGAGATGAAAATGTGAGATCCAGACGGCGTCGAGATCTGGCCAGTTGAGATTTTCCTGCGCCATCCGATAGATCACTGATGGCCCAAAATCGAGCACGATTGAACCCGCGACGGTCTTAAGCCAGAAACCGGGGCTGCTTCTATTTGCATGCGGGACGGCGGTGCCTGAGCCAAGGACGGTAAGTTTCATATAAGAATTTAGGCTGTTAGTTGCCAAAAGGACAAAGCTAACAGCCTAATTATACTAACGCCCGTCTTTTTTCGAATCTCTCTTTCGTTCCATCGCCGGCGGCAGCGACGGTCGCTTCTCCTCTTTCGGCTCGCTCTTTTGCGGCGGGGGTTCTTCGCGTTTTGGGGGCGGAGCGGATCGCGGCTGCTCCTCTCTTCGCGGCGGCTGATTCGTCGGTGTCTCAGTACGTGGCGGTTCCTGACGTTCCGGTCGCGGCGTTGGCGGAGCGATTCTTCGTTGTTCCGGCGCCGGTGGAGTGACTCTTCGTTCCTCCGGCTGCGGCCTTACAACAGGAGATTCCGGTTTAGGTGCCTCGACCTCTCGTTCCTGCTGCTTGCGAATTATCGGATCTGCCCGCCTGTTATTTTGCGGTGGTCGCGGCAATGACCGCGGCTCAGCTGTCTGTGTTGCAGGCGACGGCGTTTGGGTTTCCGTTTCCGTTTGACGTCGTGTCTCGCGAGGTTGTGCGGCGCGGGTTTCAGGCGGGGCCGTTGGCTGCTCAACCTGCCGCGGTTCGACGGGCTGCCGCAATACTCTTTGTTGCGGCCGGTTGACCAGAATTCGTCCTTTTCGTAATTCATCATCGAGCGGAACGCCTGTTCGTCTAACCGCTACGCCGGTTTGAACGCGTTCAGCCTGCGTGTTTTGCGGCGGCCGTTCGGTTCTGATCGCAGGACTCATTCGCGTGCGGACGGTCTCGCGACTTGGCAGATCGGGAACCGGTTCAGCGTCCGGCGAAGTTTTGGCTAATATTCGCTGTGCAATAGTCGGCGGCGCCGTAGCAAATCTGCCCGTGCCGCTGCCGAATTGCCCCGAGGCAACAGTTACAATGCCACCCGGCGGAACTCGCATTGCCGGCGGCGTGTGCAGCCGCTGCCATCTTGCATTTCGCTGCGGTGACGGAGCCGGAACAGGTCCCGGCAAAGGCGACGTCGACGGCGAAGGAGTCGGTGTTACCGGCGTGCGGTCGCCGCGGCGTCCGTCCCGGTCATGGCCGCCGCGCCTCCCGTCACTTCGGTCGCGCCAGCGGTTGTAGTTGCGATAGCCGGAATAATAGGTCAGCGGATACCAGCAAATGTCGTTGTTTACGACGGTAATTGAAACCAGCGCCGGCCGCCACCAGCTTCGGTGCGGACGGTAATATCCGTACGGCGACCAGTACCAGAAACCGTTATCGTAAAACCATCGCCCGTGATGATAAGTCGCCCATCCCCACGGCTCGTCGTTGACCCAGGTCCAGCCGAACGGCGGTATCCAACGCCACTGGCCGTAACGATACGGCGACCAATTGTCATAACGGCCTATAACACTTTGATAGGGCCGCCAGACATAGCCGTAGTCGTTCGTGTGGACCCAGTCGCCATAGCCGCTTAGATCCTCTGCTCCGTAAATATCGCGGTCATAGTACTGATCGTAATAGGAATTCTTAAGCAGATCGGCGATGACGCGGTCTCGGTCGGCGGTCCATGTGTCAAATTCGTCAACGCCCGCCGTCGCGTCCGCCATTTCCCAATCGCCCGCTTCGTCACCGCCAAGCTGAATACTGGCGCTGCGTCCGTTACGGAGCGTAAACGCGGCGTCGTCCGAATAAATGCGGGCCTCGCCCCCGTCGGTAACGGCGATCCGCGCCTGCGGCGAGTTTTCAAATCCCGCGTCGATGCGGTAGCTCCCGGCTTGTTGAATGGCAACTGTTGTTTTCGGCGCGTCGATCTCGAAATACGTATTTGCCTTGTCAAACTGTGTAAGACGCACACTCATCGTGCCTTGTGAAAGACCCAGCGCAATGCCGTTGTCCTGCAACGCTTCGACTTTAAGCGTCGAATCTTCCGTCATTCGCAGATGGCTAAAACTATCGAATTGTATCTCCAATCGCGCTCCGCCCTCGGTAACGATCTCGTCGCCCTCAACGATCGGCATGTTCTTAACAACCAACTCCCAATCGTCAAAATCGGCGTGTTTTATCTTCGCCTCACCTTGCAGAAGACTGACTCGCGCGACCCGCGCCGTCACATCATCCGGCTCCGAATCGTCCGCCTCATATCCGAATACACGCCCGCCCGCCAATAGCGGCACCAAAAATATAGCCGCGACCATGATCTTTATAGTGGAACGCATCTGCTTTTCCTCCTCAAATTTTTGCTTCTTCAGTCGTCGGAAGAGGAGTTGAATTTACCGCATCAATCTCACCCGCGCGATACGCAAAAATTATACCGTGATAAGGCTTTACTATGATGCAAAGAAATGGCGGGCTTTGTAAAGTATTTCAAAGCCCGCCATTCTTCCAATTGGTGTATTTTCAGGCGTTTACGATACCAAATCGTATAGAAGCTACACGAGGATCGTTTTGGACAGATCTTCTAACCATTCATCAAGCTCGTCCCGAACGCGTCGAAAAATGCCGAGACGCCATTGATATTCGCCTGTAGCGGCCGCAGGCGGATCTTCGAATGACCGGTGAATTCGAACAGCTTTACCGGGAAAAACTGGGCATGTTTCCTTCGCCTTGTCGCAGACTGTGATGATGTAATCGAAGTCCCGTCCGATAAATTCATCCGCCGATTTTGAACGATTACCTGAAATATCGATACCGATCTCGCTCATTACCTCGATAGCTTCCAGGCGAACGGAACTAGGTTCGACGCCGGCGCTTTCGACCTCTATATTGCTGCCTCCGATACGGCGCAACAGACCTTCGGCCATCTGGCTTCGTGCCGAATTTCCGGTGCAGAGAATCAGCACGCGCTTTTTATTACTCATTGTTTTTTTCATGCGGAACTACAATTACATCGACCTCGGACGGCGTTATCGGAACGAGCCAACCGAAAAGAAGAGTCGCTGCGAAGCCGCCAAAAATCTGCGCAATGACAAAACCTGGAGCGTCAACGGGCCGGATGCCGGCAAAAGTATCGCTCAACCCACGGGCGATGGTCACCGCAGGATTTGCAAATGACGTTGATGCTGTAAACCAATAAGCCGCAGTAATATACGCCGCCACCGCGAACGGTACGACCATCTTATTATGGAGCCTCGCGCAACCCCAGATCACGGCCAACAAACCAAACGTCGCGACGAACTCGCTGAACCATTGCTCGCTGCCGGTACGAATTTTTGTTGCGCAAAACAAAACGGGGAGCCCGAACATTATGTTTGCGGCCGCGACACCAACTATCGCGCCGGTAATTTGCGAAAAAATATATAGAGCGGCGGAGCTCCAGGAGATGCCCTTTTGCCATGCGTCACAAAGGGTTACGACCGGATTGAAATGCGCCCCGGAGATACCGCCAAACGTTAGAATTAGAGCAACTAACGCCGCGCCCGTTGCGATCGTGTTGGCTAACAAGGTGATGGCCGCGTTGCCGCCGGCGAGCCGCTCGGCCATTATTCCGGAACCGACGACGGCCGCCAGCAGCATTGCTGTTCCCAAGGCTTCGGCGACTGCTTGCCGCGCGAGAGTTTGTCTCATATTTTTATACCGGCGCGAGCGCACAGCAGGCCATCTTTCCGACAAATTTTGCAGCGGATGAATCGTATTTCACAACAAAAACTTCCCAGTCGCATTCGAAAATCGTGCTGCAAGATTCGTCCGAACTATCGACATTCACAGCATTTTTCGAGACGCCGGATTCGCCTAGATTATCAGCCGGTTTTCCGATCTCCAACATCATAAATCCTCC
Source organism: Pyrinomonadaceae bacterium (assembly GCA_035494575.1). Classification (GTDB taxonomy): domain Bacteria; phylum Acidobacteriota; class Blastocatellia; order Pyrinomonadales; family Pyrinomonadaceae; genus OLB17. The sequence continues at coordinate 4,999 of DATJGV010000259.1, forward strand.
TCAGCAGCAGGCGCCTTCGGCTTTTGCTACACCTTCTTCGACAGTTGGTAAACCACAGCATCCGTTGGCTTTATTAGCCTTTTCGGGCAGGTTGTCTTCGAGAACGGCGAACACTTCCCACTCGTTGCCGTCAGGATCGCTGACCCACGCCTTGTCCTGCAGTGCGTAGCAGCACTCGGTCTGCATTTCGTCGCGGGGCAGGAGGCCGCGTTCGGCCCATGTTTTACGTAATTCGAGAACATCGTCGGTCGACGCGACCTGGATGCCGAGGTGCGAAAGAGCTCCGCGTCCGGCAAAAACGGTTTCGTTCAGAGTCAGGTTAAGCGGCGGATTTTGCACGTCAAACTTTGCGTATCCGGCGCGTACCTTGGCTGGTTCTATTCCCAGCAGATTCTTGTAAAATTCGATGCTGGTCTCGACATTTTTAACGTTGATCGCCAAATGTGCCTTCAATGTATTGACAATATTTTCCATGATTGTCTTCTTACCTCATCTTAATATAATAACAATTATGCCTATGCGTAATTGTATTCCGATAGTAAACGCGAAAAACAATTATGTCAAGGCATAATTGTTATATGCTATAATTTTTTTATGACGGGAATAAAAAAGTTTGATCTCGAATTATTTTTCGCGGCACTCGCTGACGGCACGCGACTGAGGCTGCTGAACCTGATGCGCGATGGTGAAGTGTGCGTGTGTTTTTTTGCAGATGCTCTTTCGACGAACGATCCGAAGATCTCGCGGCACCTTGCGTATTTGAAACGCGCCGGACTGGTCGCCGGGCGCCGCGACGGTAAGTGGATGCATTATAAGATAGTCCGGCCTGAAATGCGGATCGCCGCGGAAATTCTCGATCTCACATTAGAAGCCATTGAGTTGGATCCGCAAATGAGGACGGATAAAAGGAAATTGAGCCAGGTGTGCTGCGCTCCGCAGACGCTGGTAAAGATCGGGCGAGGGACGGCGAAGGCGGAGCCGCAAAATTGAGGAAATTGACTTACTATTTCTCTAACAACAGATGGTAAAAATCATGCCTATGAAGCACTAAAAATTGAAACCTTTTTACATCGTTTCGTGTTATTAGGATAAAAAGGCAAATTATGAAACAAGGAATATTGCAGCTAGGCATGATCCTCGTTCTGGCGGCGGCTGGCGGGCAGATGACGCCGGCGCAAACCTCCAAACAAGATCCACAGATGGCTGCTGCGGAACAACTTTTTAACGCCAAAAAATGGCCGGAGGCTGTAACGGCCTATGAGGCGATAGTAAAAAGCGAGCCCGGGAACGCAGATGCATGGTACCAGCTTGGCGTCGCCCGTTATTCGCTGAAGGAATATGCTCCCGCTGCCGATGCGTTTCAGAAAAATATTGCGATCGCCAACGGCGGTTTTGCTATGTACAACCTGGCATGCGTTTATTCGATCTTGGGCGAGAAGGAAAGAGGCATTGAGTGGCTGACGAAATCCGTCGATAACCCGAAGATGGTATTGGCGGCGATCGATTTCTCCGATCCTGATCTCGCAAATTTGAAAGAGGACGCGCGCTTTAAGGAGCTTGCCGAAAAGGTTGACCGCAAAATGCGCCCGTGCATGTATGACACTGAGGCTCGCAAATTTGATTTCTGGATCGGCGAGTGGGACGCATTCAACACGCAGGGCCGCAAGGTTGGAACCAGCGTTATTCAAAACATATCGAGTGGCTGCGGCATTCTTGAAAATTGGACAAACGCCCTCGGCGGCGCGGGCGGAAAGAGTATCAATTTTTATGATGCAGCGGCCGGAAAATGGTTTCAATACTGGATCGGTTCGAGTGGCGGCCCGCTGCGTTATTCGGGTAATTATAAAGACGGCGCAATGCGTTACGAAGGTGAAACAATAGGCAAAGACGGAAAGAAAACGCTGCTCCGGCTGACGTTTTTTGACATCGACCCGAATACCGTCCGGCAGCTCGCCGAAAACTCGTCCGACGACGGGAGGACATGGGCAACCGTTTATGATTTTAAGTATTTGAGAAGAAAGTGATATGGTCACCGGATCGTTCCGGCAGCCGAAACGGCTAACCAGGAAGTTCATTGATCCGTGTTCAAAGCGCAATTTGCAACCGTGAGTTTCAAGATTATAAACTGATTCGTAGCGAAACAGATTTAGATCCCCGCCGGCTATCGCAGGTGGTACTGACAGTTTATAGGACGGCTCCATATGAAAAAGATTGTGTATATCGGCTTAATGATCGCGATAACGGCGTTTGCGGCTTTTGCACAAAAGCCCGCGCCGAAACCGACGCCGACAAAAAAACCGGCGGCCGGCGGCGCGACGACAGACGTTACAAAACCGGTCAAAGACGTATTCGACCGCCTTATCGAAGGCATCAAACAAAATGACGTGGACAAGGTGATGAGCACTTACGAAAAGAGCGATCGCATCTTGTTCTTCAACAACAACGGCACGGCAACGATCGGCTGGGACAATATGAGGTCGAACCGCGAGCAGCTTTATGCCAAAACGAAAAACGTTACGCTCGACGTAACCGGCTTGCGTATCGAGATGCTCGGCAAAACGGCAGCCTACGCCACGTGTAAATGGAAACAGTCGCAGGAATTTGACGGAAAGCTCGAAAGTGCCTCGGGCAGGATGACACTCGTCTTTAAATTAATAGGAAAGGAGTGGAAGATCGTCCACCTGCACACTTCGCCTGACAACCCGCCGGCAACGCGGCCGGTGCTGCCGTCGGAAAGGGAAAATCCAACGAATCCGTAGGGGGGATAAAAAAAGAAGGCGAGTAACATCGCCTTCTCTCTATTCTGCAGACACGCAGAGACTTTCAACCCGGGGAATTCTTTTCTGCCTTTAATTATTTAATTACAAATTAATAATTAGTTAGTTAAACAGCAGATATTCATATTGCCGAGCCGGGATAGCTTCCGCCAAGGCGGGCTTCCTCGCCGTCGGCAAGGCCATTGACTAATTCATAGTGGAAATAGTCGAAGCGCTCGGCGACGGGCGGTTTGACACGCTTTTGATACATCTCGCGTGACTTATCCACGGCTTCGCGCAGTCGATCGTACAGGTCGTTTGCCTCACGGCCCTCTTTGACCTGTTTTTCGTTATAAAGCTTGATCTCGGACACGAGCAGACGGGCAAATCGGCGTGCGTCGGTGTGCAGCCCTCGCTCCTCTTCGCTGACCTCGATCGGTAGATCGACCTTCCAGCTTCGCGTCGGAGCTTTTGCCGGCTCCGCCGGAGCAGATTCGGCGCTGTTTACGTGGCCATTGCCGTTAGTGTGTTCGACCGGTTGGAATTCCTGTTGCGGTTCGGCCGGTGCGCTTGTTTCGGCAGCCGCCCCGTTCGAAGAAAATTCAAAATCTGTCGAGATCGGCTCGGGTTCGACCTGGACTTCGGTTACTTCGCCTTCGAAAGACGGCACTTCGTTCGACTCGAACTCAACTGCAGTGTGTTCCGGTTCCTCGGCGACAACCTCGGCCTGATAGATCTCTTCGGCTGGCTCGGCCTCGGGTTCGACGGCTTCCGGTTCGTAGGCTGCCATCGCCTCGGGCATGGACGGATATTCCGGTTCGATCGTTTTTGCGGCAATCTCAGGTTGTTCGGTTTTTTCCCCTATCGACCTGGCCGCTGCGGGCTGTTCGGCTTTTTCTTCTCGCGGCTTAACGCTCTGAGATGCCGCAAGCAACTCGACGGTCAGGCTGGCAACACGAACCAGTGTTTCCAGTGCTTCTTTATTAAATGGGGCGTTTTCGGCACCTCCGTCGGCGTACAAAACCGCGACTCCACGTCCTCGTGCGACCAGCGGAACTGCAAACATATCCGACGGCAGACCGAAATTGAGCGGATCGAGGAAGACCCGGTCGTCCGCGTGCTCGCCGGCTTTTGATTCGACCGCAGAGCATGAATTAACGGCCGCGCTCAAGACAGTGTTTGACGTGAGTGAAAACTTAAGGTCGGACGACATGTCATCAGAGCCCGCACCCATAACGCGCCACCCGACAAGATGGTCGTTGCGGATGATGAAAAACGCGCCGCGCGGAGCATATTGCGAGCAATGGTCGGTAAGGGCTTTCAGGATGGAGGACTGAGACGTTTTGGCGGTGATGTCGTTAATGGCGTCGCGTAGGCTGTCAAAACCCTGGGCAGGAGCGGGTGCGGTTTGGACCGCATCGCGCTGCATTTCTTCTGCCTCGGCAAAAGCCGTAGCCGCGAGCTTCGCACCATCATCGCGGGCAAGCCTGAGGTGCTCGACCACCGATTCGGAAAAGCCCTTGTCCACGCCGCGTTCGGTTTCGAATTTTGCCGAAAAAGCCTTGAAGGCTTCATCAAGCTGCGTCCGATGCTTTTCGAATTCGCCATCGATCTTTGCCTGAAAATCGGCAACTTCCTGCTTCATGTCGGCAAAAACGCCGCTAAGGTAACTCTCGAATTCGGCCTTCAGACTTAGTTCGAGTTCTTCGCTATTCACTATGTTTCTCCTCCATCTTGTTGAAAATACAATTCTTTAGGTGAGTAGATAAACGGTGGATCGTTTGTGGATTGATCTTGGACTGCGGACAGTGCGGCAAGGTCGGAAACAGCCGCAGTTAGAATTATGCGGCTTTTCCAGGTTTTATGTCAAGAAATTCTTATAAAACGGTTTAAACAGTGTGGCGGTACTGTATTTTGGGGAAAGCCGAATCTGCGAAGGCAGCGTCGATATGCTAGATCGCTACGACCTCGACCTCGGGGTCGATCTCGTCGCGGATCATATTCTCTATCGCCATGAGGGTTCCGGTGAGCGAACTCGGACAGCTTCCGCAGGCGCCTTCATACCGGATCCGCAGGACGTGATCTTCGAGCGCGACGATCTCAAGCCAGCCGCCATCGCCTGCAAGATACGGCCTGATGCGTTCGTCGAGTAGTTCGTTGATCTGGACAAGTTTTGGGTCGTCGGCTGCAGCGGCCGCGATCGCTCCGCCTACGGCCTGTGCTGAACTTCGATTGTTTCCGTTGCCGTTTGACGATTTGACGCTTTCGGCTTCGCGAATGGGCACGGCGATCACGGGCAGTATTTCATCCCATTCGGCTTCGTCGGTCTTTTCGACCGTGATCATCTTGTCCATATAAAACACCGAAACC
>DATJGV010000260.1:0-4974 GCA_035494575.1 Pyrinomonadaceae bacterium
CGGGCATCGGCGGAAAGATTCTCCTTTTCCGCTTTCTTTGAAACGCCCCAAATTGCGTTAAAGACAGGAATCATGCGCGGAGCTAGAAACATCGAGTGGCCTTTTACCAATTTCGCATAGTAAACCTTGCCGCGCTGCAGGACCTCGTCTTTGAGCACCCAGGCGCGGCTTGCTTCGTAATCTTTCTGAACATTGCGCGGCATGTGCGCATCGCGGCGGCCGCAAACGGCTATGTAAACGGACGGCAGATTTTTGCGAGCATCAGTCAGCCCGAGACAGAAACCGAGGTCCTTAACCATCGCCTCGACGTCCTCTGCCGAATCGACTTTTAACGATTCTTCACGACGCCATTTTTTATCCTGATATTGTTCTATCTCTTCGGGAAGCGACTTCATGAGAGATATTTAACCATAACCCCAGCCGCGAAAAGAAAAAGACGAGCAATGAATTCACTACTCGTCCTTGTTCTAGCTGCCGCCGTTACCGTATTTAGTTTTCGCTTATGCGTTGGCTGTCACGGACCGGCGACGAGGCCTGAATGGTGATCGTCGAACCCTGCATAAGCTGGACGTCGTCGCGGCCTTGAGCAATCACCGACCCGGCGCCGGCACCGCCGCCGATGATCGCTCCGAGCACAGCACCTTTTCCGCCGCCGATTATCGCGCCGAGTATCGCGCCGGCACCGGCGCCGATGCCCCCGCGTTTGGCGGTTTCCTTGGTTTGACTGTCGCCTTTGGCGGTGCCTTCGGTATCAACCTTTACGGTCTTGCCATTCTGATCCTTGATAGCCTGCAGGTAGCCTGCAAAATCGTACCGTCGTCCGTCGCGGAGCGTGATCGTCTCGAAATTAAAAGTAATGTTCGAGCTGCCCGAAACCCTGCCCGAGCGGCCCACGCCTGAAATGTAACCCTCAATGACGGCTCCGCGAAAATCAAGCGGTGACTGAACGGTCATTTTGAAACGGTCGTTATTTTGCGAAACCTTGGTATCGATCGTATTTTCGAGCGTTCCGGTGATGATCGTGCCGTTCGGAACGATAAAGTCTCCGGTTCGGCCCGGACCGGCATTAGGAGCATTGCCGTACGGAGTATTACGATCGTTCGTGTCGCTGCTCGAGTATCCGCCGTTGCTGTTGTCAGAATAACTGCCGTTCGAATCCGGATTTTGATTGCCCCGTGCGACGGTGTCCGTCCTTGTATAGACACTGTCGGCAAAAACCGTCTGGTTCAAATACGGGGTTGTTATGCGCCGCGTAACCTTGAGCGCCCGGCTGTTGTCCTGCGGTACAAAGATTATTGTGTAATCGGTGTCGCCGCCAATGCTCGAAACCGTAAGCTCGTCACCCCGCAGGGTCGCGCGAAGACGTATGTTGCGTCCCTGCGAATCGTGGTCGCTTATCTCACGTCCGTCGGCATAAAAAGTAACTGCACGCGCGTTCGACGACGAAAGTGTGACCTGATTGCCGCGAACGTCGATCGAAAGCTGCTCAGGTGCCTCGAGTTTTTGTTTCAGATCCTGACGCTGGGCATCTGCCACGCCTGTATCTGCGATTATTTGGTCCGCGTTCTCGCTTCGCGAAGTATCGAGCCGGTATGTGCCGGAAAGACCGCCGCTACTGTACGATCCGGTCCGGGTCGTTGTCGGATATGTTGTAGGCGGATAATTGCGTGCGCTTCGATCCGTATTTCGACCTCCGCCCGAATTGTCCCAGTCCGCGACAATACTGTAGCTCGCCGCGAGGCGGTCGATAAGGCTTTTTACCGAGTTCCAGTCGTCTTCGATCTGGCCGTTCTGCTGGTTTGAAATGAGAAATCCATCGATATTCTTCGCCGAAAAAATGATCTCGGAAACGTCGTCGCGGTTTTCTCGGTGAGCATCCAGATTGGACTGGAACGCGCGAACCTTGTCCTGGAGCTCACGGACATCACGGGATGCGTCGTTGATCTCCTGCGGCTCGGCCGAACTGCTCTTTAACTGATAGTTAAGGCCGTAGGCAAAATCGTCGATCTTGGAATTAAGGCTCCGGACGGTATCGCGAATTTCTTTCTCGCTTCGCCGCTGGGCGTCTGCCTGACCCGTTATTCCAAAAAACACCAAGCCGATCACGAAACTTATCGATAAAATATTCCAAATCCTGCTCATTTCATTTCTCCTGAGAAAACGTAGGTGACACACCAATACCCGCGCAAGTTTGAAGCATTTTTTATGCCAAAAGTTGTTCGGTGAAAAAAGATACCGCGGCGGTCATAAATATATGATATCATTCGGCAAATTCAGCCTGGTAATTTCGTTCTAAAATAGGAAAAATTTGATGGCCCCAAGCACATACAAAGCCACTGTACAGTATGCGGGTGACGATTTCTTTATCGGCACGCCGCCGAGTGGTCATGCCGTAACTATTGATATAAATGGAGATAGACGAGCGGCCCATTCACCATTGGAGATGCTGCTTGTGTCGGTTGCGGCGTGCACGGCGGCGGACGTTATCTCGATACTCGAAAAAAAGCGCCAGAATGTTACAAGCTATCGGGTCGAGGTCACGGGCGAACGTCGCGAGGATTATCCGCGGGCGTTCACCGCGTTTCACGTTCACCATATCGTGCATGGACGTAGCGTTTCGGAAAAGGCAGTCTCTGATGCCATCGAGCTTTCCGATACCAAGTATTGTTCGGTCGCCGCAACGGTGCGCCCGACAGCAAAGATCACGACCAGTTATGAGATCGTAGAAGTTGCGCCTGCCCTCTCACAGGCACAGCCGTAAAACACCGAGGTGTAAGATGAGACAGAAAATTTTTATCCTCCTGATGTTCATTCCGCTGCTTGCTGCTGCCGTCGCAGCGCAGGAAGACATTGCGTATCGCAACCAGCGGTGGAAGGAATTTAATAAGAACAGCTTCGACAAATTCGACTTCACAAAGTCGAGGCTGACCAAAGCGCGGATCGCGAATCTCAAGGAAGACGCAATTGACGATTTTGCTCTGCTTCGCGGCGTTATCTTTGGCAAACGCGGCCGCATTTTTAAGGAACGCTCCATACAGGAATACCTCGACAAGCAGGCGTGGTATAAGCCGAACAAGAGCTTCACAAACGCCGTTCTGACCAAAACCGAACGGGCAAATCTCGATTTTATCCGCCTGACTGAGGCCGAAAAGCACCCGACTATCGAGCCCGGCGATATGCGCGTTTGGCAAAACAAGCTGATTACGGACGAAAATCTTCGCGAATACACCGGGGCGGAATTGACCATCCTGATCGCCGAGATCGAGGCCATACACGGCAAGACATTTCCGACCGAGGAATGGCTTCAGAAGTATTTCGACGACCGTTATTGGTACAAAGCGAATCCGGCATACTCGGGCACGGTTTTGACCGAAACGGAACGCAAGAATATCGAGAAGCTGATCGGCGAAAAGGACAAGGGCCGGCACACCGCGATCTCGATCGGCGATATGGAAAATTTCCAAAACGTCGCGTTGACTGAAGATAAGCTCGCCGGACTGTCGATTTTGGAACTTCGCATTCTTCGCGAGGAGTTTTGGGCACGCCACGGCAAAAAGTTTGACGCTCCGGGCATTCGTCAGTATTTCGAGTGGCAGGACTGGTACAAGCCCGCAAAAAATCAAAGCACCGTAAAGCTTAACAAGATCGAACAGCAAAACGTCGAGCTGCTTTCGGCCTATGAAGCCAAGATCCGCGAAAAACTTTCGACGGACCTGATGACCGACGATGCTCTTGGCGATATGTTCGCCGAGGACCTGCGTGTCCTGCGAAACGAGATATACGCACGGCACGGACGAATTTTCAAAGATCAGGCACTGCAAAAATATTTTGCTGCTCAAGCGTGGTACAAACCAAATCCCGACTTTAAGGACGAGATGCTGAACGACGTCGAGAGCCAAAACCTCGTAAAAATAAAGGCGGCGGAAGAATCGGCAACCAGCAAGTTCACCGAAGTCGAGGGCTGATAAAGCCCGAACTTAGTTCCCGCGTGACGGGACGTTCACAAGAAAACTGAAGACCACAAAAAAAACGCTCCGGCAGGATAAAGGCCTTGTCTGGCGAATAATAGCTGTTTGAAGTAATTGCGAAAGCATATTTCCTTCGACTACGCGCATCACAGCTTATAATGGTTATTATGGCTTCGATGCGTGTAAGAGCAGTGATCTCCATTTTGGCGGCTGTAATAGTATTTGCGGGTATATCAGATGCCCAGAGCCGCCGGGTTTTTCCAACACCGACCCCGACACCTGAGACTGAAAAGGTCTTTACCGAGGAGATCAAACTTAACGTTCTCGCGTTTGACGAGAACGGCAATTTCTTTTCGGACGTGAAGCCTAAGGACCTCGTCATTACCGAAAACAACATCCTGCATCAGCCGACCAGCGTACGCCGCATTCCGGCAAATGTTCTGATCGTCCTCGACACCGGCGGCGAAATGCGGTCGGTCAAAAATCTCGATCAAACCAGAAAGACCGCCGCTGCCATCGTTAACAGCCTGAGGCCGGGCGATTCTGTCGCGATAATGGATTACAGCGACAAACCCGAGATCGTTTCCGAATGGACGACCGACAAGGGCGAAATGCTGAGAGCGATCAAACGGACCAATTTCGGCCGGCGAGACGTATTTTCCGAGGCTTTGAACACGGCACGCGATTTTTTGACGCGAGATCCGGTTGAGAACAAGCACCTCGTTTTGATAACCGACGGAACCGATAGTTCCGCAGATCCGTCCGCGAAATCTGATGCGATACAGCGTCTGCTGTCGACCGATATCAGCGTTCACGTCATCAGCTACACCGCGATGGAGGCGACGGATATTGAGCCGCGCACAAAAGGCATTTCGAAAAACCCTCCGCCGAAGGCGATGCCGGACGAGGTCGCCGCACAGCTGCCGAACGGAGTCCGCGATGTTGCGACCGCTCGGACGTCACGGACGATCAATCTCGACCGAACAATGCTCCGCAAGCTAAAGGC
>DATJGV010000261.1:0-9708 GCA_035494575.1 Pyrinomonadaceae bacterium
AGGCCGTCGGAGCATTCGGCAAGCAGAATTATCGTGCCGCCATCGAGGCACGCGTTTGCTGCTGCGTCGAGGGCCTTGTGAGCCTGTATCATATTGATGTCGTGGGGGTAACCGCCGCAACTGACGATCACAAGGTCGCGCTTTTCAGCAATGTTTATCGTGTGGTCTGCCGCGTATTTTTCGCAGGCCGCGCGGTGCGAGGTTATCCAGTTGCCGCAAAGCAGATCGGTTGCCGCGCCGTCGTCATTTACGATCGTATTTATTGCAAATGCAGGATTTATTTTCGTTACGGCTTCCATAAATGCTTCGTGAACCGCATTGCCTTCGAGCAGTCCGGGCCCGACGCCATCGCGACGGTTCTTCCGTTCACAGTCGAATGCAAGTTTGTGCGTCGCCGAAACCGTTTTTGAGGAGGCAAGACCAGGACAGACCAGCTTTCGCCCGCCGGTGAAACCCGCAAAGTAATGAAACGTCACGCCGCCGATCAAGACTATGTGATTGTGTTCGATAAGCGCTCGGTTTAGCTCAACTGGTATGCCGCCCGAAGTTTCACCCAGCCGCACGATCTGCATCAGATCGCGCGGGCCGTGGTTCAGGGTTTTAATACGCTGAGCAATGAACGGTGTGAGTATCGCTTGTTTTTCAGCTTCGGTAACCGGGCGATGAATTCCGGTCGCGAAAATGATCGATATCTCGTGCGGTGCCGTTCCATTCGCGATCAGGCGCCGGACGACAAGATTTACGACCTGGCCGCACGCGGTTTGGCGTGTGGCGTCGGGAACGACCAGCAAAACGGTTTCGCCGGGGTTTACTATTTCTTCGAGCTCCCGCGAATCGATCGGATCATCAAGCTTGCGGCCAAGCTCGACGTCCGACAGCGCCGGACGTTCATTTCCGAACCCAAGAACGTCGAATTGCGATCCGTCGAATTCAAAAGGTATCGCGGATTTTCCGTATTTAAGATCGATGTGGGCCATTTTGGGCAATTGTGCAAACGCTGTGTCTTCTTAACCGCTCTTGATCATCGAACGCTTTGTCGGCTCGAAACATTTTGTACCGGTTTCGCAAACGTATATCGCCTCGGTGTCGAGGTTAAGTGATTCCATCTGAATGGTCAGGTGATCGATGCCGAAATGGTCATGCAGCTTCACGCGGACCGCCGCAAGCAGCTCGGAATGCGCGACCGTGTCGTCGTGACTGATATGAACCGACAGCGCCTCCATGCCGGACGAGATCGTCCACACATGCAGGTCGTGAACGTTTGCAACGCCCGGTGTGCCGACGATGGCCTGTTCGACAGCGGAAATGTTAATATGCGGCGGCGTTCCTTCGAGCAGGACGTTGACCGATTCGAGAATGAGCCGCCACGCACCAACGATTATTATTATGCTGATCAAAACGCTCGAAACGGTATCAGCCCACAGCCAGCCGAATGCAATGATCAACGCGCCCGCGATGATGGCGGCGACCGAGCCCAGCATATCACCGATAACGTGCAGCCATGCGCCGCGTAAATTCAGGTCGTGTTTATGATCGGAATGCAGCAAAAACGCGGCTATGATATTGATGATGAGGCCGCCAGCCGCGATAAGCGTCATCTCGATTCCCTTGACTTCAGCCGGGGCCTGCCATCGCGCGAACGCTTCGTAGATCACGCCGAACGAAAGCAAAACAAGGACGATGCCGTTTACGAACGCAGCGAGTATCTCGAGCCTGTAATAGCCGTACGTTTTTTTCGACGTTGCGGGCCGGCCGGCGAACCAGATCGCAGCAAGCGTCAGCGTGAGCGCTCCGACATCGGTCAGCATGTGTCCGGCGTCGGCGATGAGAGCGAGCGAATTGGCAAACCAGCCGCCCACGGCCTCCGCGATCATGTAAACGAACGTCAGAGCGAGCGCAAGCTTTAGACGGCCGAGGCTTTCGGCCGATCGTCTTTGGTGCGCGTGGTCGTGCTGGTTTCCGATGATCAATTCCCCTTTTGCCCGCGCCAATTAAGAGCCTAGCCCGCGAAATGCGCGAAAAAATACGAAACGGGCAACCGCAAAACGTTTTTGAATTTCGCGGTTACATCGTATGGAATAATTATATTGATTTTGGTCCGGTATCAGTAACGGCGAACCACAGTCGAGGAGGTTAGCGAAAGAACAAACCCGCTGCGGTTGCCTTTGTCGTCGCCAACCTCGACCGCCGCGACCGGTGCTTTCGAAGCGATCTGAAGATGAAAGGAACCGTCCCCTGCCGCAAACACCTCGCGTCCCTGTGACCGAACGACCACTCCGGGCGTTGTGCGGCCGTTGATTATGTAAACGCTGCCGCCAATGTTGTCGACGTTCCACTCCGAAACGTCGATCGGCCGGCCGCCGCCGCCCCGAACGACGGTAAATTTCCAGGGATCGTTCCAGTTTGTGGTCTGACCGGATTTTGCCGTGGCTCTTATACGCCAGTAGTACGTACCCGGTGAAAGGCTCGAAAGCCTGAATTCGCGTGCCGCAAGGCCGCCGCGGTCAACGAGGATAGTATCGGCGGCAAAGTAAGGCGATTTCGCGATCTGTATGTAATAGCTTGTAGCTCCCGAGTCCTGCCAGTTAAACGTCATATTAACGCCCGACCCGGACGAATCGACGACCTGCGCGGCGTTTGCCGGTGAATTCGGTTTGGGAGGTTCAAGCAGTTTTTCGCGCGATGTCAGATTACCGTTATTGACCGCAGCAAATTCGTTTTCGTTGATGGTGGTCGTCTGGCCGCCCATCGTCGTTTCGACACCGCCGCGGCTGATGCGGATCTCACCGCCGTTCGTCTGAGCGTCGGCGTTAAAACTCGCGTCCGTATCGGAATGCAATTTGTTCTCCGATTCGGCGACTTCGACAATGTTTTGGGTGTCTTCGGGCTGCTTGTCGGTGCGGACGTTGATCTGGCCGTCATCGAGTGCGACGCGAACGTTTTTGCCGCCAAATAGCGAAGAGCTGTCGCGGACGACGACCGTACTGTTCGGCCGGACGCTGTAAACCGATCCGTCGATCATCTGAACGGTCGCACGGCCGTCCGACTGAGTTTGAATGGTGTCGCCCGCTGCGACGTAGGTTTCCTTTGTAACGACTATTGTCTCGCGGGTCGCGGCGCGGGTTATGCGCACGTCGCCCTCGAAGGAAATGATCTTTGCCGCGTCCTTCGGCACGTCCGTTACCACCTGTGCGGCGAACCAGTTATTTCGGGACGCCCACCAGCCGCCTATCGCGATGCCCGAGACAAGCAGGACCAGTGCTATCAGCCCATAAATGGTGCTTTTCCGAACGCTCCACCATTCGATGTAAAATTTTCTGTACTTATTATCTTCCATCCGGGGCTGCGGGCCAGGATCAAGGCAGCGGCACTTCTCTTGCCTCTTCGATCTGCTCTTCCTTTTTTTCTTTCGGCTTGATCATAAGAGATGCGATGATCGAAACCGCTATTGCAAGGACGACAACGCCGAGCGAGATATTAATAGTTGCCTGTTCAAATTCGTGATTTAGGAATCGGCGTAAGAAGACGCCGGTCGAACCGCTGTTTTCGCCGACTACCATTATCAGTCCTTCTGCGAAAAGTGGCAAGAGCATTTTTATGCCGATAAAGGTCAAAATGAACGCCAGGCCATAACGCAGAAGATGAAAACGGTCGGCAAGATCGGCAAGCAAAAAGTAAAAGGTCCGTAAGCCCAGGATAGCAAAGATGTTAGAGGTGTAAACTATAAAGCGGTCCGTCGTGATGCCGAAAATTGCGGGGATCGAATCGACAGCAAATACAAGGTCTGTAAATTCGACAACGATCAGAACCATCAGCAGCAGCGTACCCGTCCGCACTCCATTCTCAACTGTGAAGAATTTGTCCTTGTCGTAGTGCCGCGAGATCTTTCCGTGCTTCATCGCGAGCTTTACGACAAAGCTTTCGTGAGGCTCGAAATTATCATCGTCCTCGCGGAACATACTGAGCCCCGTGTAAACGAGGAAAACGCCGAAAACATAAATGATCCAATGAAACCGGTCCACAAGTTCGGCGCCGGCAAAGATCATTATCATGCGCATAACGAGCGCGCCCAATATTCCCCAAAACAAAACCCGGTGCTGGTACTCCTTCGGAACTTTGAAGTAGGTAAATATCAGCAGGAAAACAAAAAGATTATCGACGGAAAGCGACAGCTCAATAAGATACCCCGTAAAGAAGAGCTGCGCTTTACCGAGGCCGAATTGCCAAAAGACAAAGGCGTTGAACCCGAGCGCCAACGCGACCCACACCGTGCTCCAAACGAAGACCTCTTTGCGGCTGGGCGCGTGCGAGTGACGGTTTACGATGCCGATATCGACAAAAAGCGCAACCAGCACCACGCCGAAGAAAAAAGCCCAAACCCAAAACGGATAATCGGAAACGTGCATAAATATGAAAAACTCGAATGCCCTATACGCTAGAACTGATGAAATATCCTTTCGTCCTTTTAGTGCTGCTTTGTGTGGATTCGTGGTTAAAAAAGCCGGAACCGCTAACTACACCAAACAAGACGAAATAAGAACACAAATTAATTACAAGATGCCGTCGGCAAAACAATTTGCAGCAATCGCAACAATTTTCTCCAGCCCTTCACGGTCGACTGCGGAGAAATGGTCAAGGTGGTCGCTGTCCACATCCAAAACCGCGATCACCTCGCCGGTGCGGCCAAACAACGGTACGACGATCTCCGATCTGGCAGCAGTGCTGCAGACAATGTGACCGGGAAATTCATCGACATTCGGCACGATCACGGTCTCACGCGTCGAAAACGCGTGGCCGCATACGCCTTCGTCAAATTTAATGCGCGTGCAGGCCAGCGGCCCCTGAAACGGCCCAAGCACGAGCTGTCCGTCTTTTACCAGGTAGAACCCGACCCAAAAAAAACCGAAAGCTTCTTTTAATACCGCCGCAATGTTCGCGAGATTTGCGATCAGATCGGTTTCGCCCGCGACCAAGGCCTCGATCTGCGGCGCGATCTCGGCGTAAACCGTTCTTCTATCGGCGGTTTTCGAAAACGCAATGCTTTCTGCCATAACCTTAAAGTCTAGCCTGTGAAATCAGCCTTATGCAAATTATGGGTACAAAGAGAAGAAGGCGGCCTTCGGATGGATAATTTAAATGGGCGTTTACCCGACGTCAGGGCATGATCGAAGTCAATGCTTTTTTGTTATGTAATGGATAACCTCGGCCTTTTCGACCGTTATCAACGCGCCGCAGCCGGCCTCTTCTATCAGCTGGTTGGCGGTTTCGATAAATTGCTCGATCTTGTCATTGTGATCGACTATCTCGACAATGATCGGCAGATCGAACGACAGATCGAGAAGCTTGGCTGTGTGAATGCGGCTGCTCGCACCGTAGGAGAGAATTCCGCGAATCACGGTCGCTCCCGCGATACCCTGTTTTTTGGCGGCATATACAAGTGCTTCGTAAAGCGGCGTGTTATGTGATTTGTCCAGTTCGCCGATAAAAATGCGCAGCAGCTTTGAATCGCGTTCGAGTTTGATAGTCATACAGATCTAATAAAGAACATTCCGAGGTACGTAGAAGCAAATCCGACGATAATACTTAGAGCTACGTTCAGCGACAAATAGAGAATTTCGCCGTCTTGCAGCAGTTTTATACTTTCGTACGAGAACGTGGAAAAAGTGGTGAAGCCGCCGCAGAATCCGGTCGTCAGGAATATACGCCATTCAGGTGTTAGCAGATTTCCCTTTTCGGAAAGGGCGAAGAGAATACCGATAAGGAAACAGCCGACAATGTTAACGGTTAAGGTTCCGAGCGGAAACGATGAGGTGAACTGACGGGCCAGGAAAACGGTAACAAGATAACGAAAAACGCTTCCCAAAAACCCGCCAACACCAATCAAGATAATGTTTCTGTCCATAATCGTATCTAATATGAACAGGTGTCATCAGCTTTTTCAAGCGGTTTGTTCAGGAAGACGCCATTTCCCGTAAGTCTAATCAACAAAAGTTTTACACAAAGCGCGTGTCTGGTCAACCTTAAACGGATTCCTGGCCCGCACGCCGGTTCAGACCGCTTTTCCGCCTTCCGTTGATCTTTATCAAGATTATTATCATGACGACGGTCGCGACGATTCCGAAGATCAACCATGTCAAATTGTCGGCGATCGAGGCAACCGCCTGAACGCGATTGCTGAACGCCCAACCGAGCGTCGCGTACAGGGCAACCCAGATCAACTCGCCGGAAAGGTCCCACACGACAAATCGCATCCACGAATAACACGCCAGCCCGCTTGTTATATTTATCCATGGACCGAGCGGCGTTATCAGCCAGCGGCTCAGAAATATGCCGGTCGCTCCCCATCGCCGCGAAAAATCTTCGGCGCGCTCGATCTTGTCCTTGCCGCCGATCTTTTTTGCGAGCCAGTCGATCTTTCTTCGGCCGCCGAATCTTCCGATCGCGTACCCGATATTGTCGCCAATGGCAGCACCCGCGGCGCCGACCACAACGACCTGCCAAAAGTTCATCTCGCCGGCGTCGACAAAGGCTCCGGCAACCGCCACCATGAGCGTTATCGGGAACGGAATTCCTGCGGATGCAATAACAAGAATTGCAAAATAAACCGGCAACCCGTAAGCGGCCAGCCATTCGAGCATCTGGTCGCTCACGTTCCACCTCCGGGAGTAGGCGGAGGCTTTTGCTGCCGCTCGGCTTCTATCGTTTCGTTGAGCAGGCTTATCAGCTCTTCGACCGGCCGGTTTTGTTCGTGCGCGATCCGGGCCAACGGCCGCTTGTCGGGTACATTTGCCGGTAAACCGAGTGCCTGCTTTAAGACGGGCGGCGGAACATGATAAGAATGCGCGATATATCCGATGGTCATCCACGCCCGAATCGGCTCGTCCTTATGCTCACGCCAGTAGCGCGCCCGCTGAACCGTGTGCCAGCCAAAATATCCAGTGAAAAGAAGAAGGAAAACGAGTATGCCGCCGATAACGAACCGGCGCCGGGCGAAACGCTGCCGATCTGAGTCTCTTAGCTCAGGCACATTTAGAATCTAGCATTTCCGCGAGCCATTTTGAATGTTTTAGGCTAAGGGTGGCCTATGTGCCGGCGGGAAGAACGTTCGCAGTTAATGCGCGGCGTGCCATGCGGACGAGGGCGACAGCCTCTGTTGCAGTTTCACCGACGGCGGTCAGGTGCCCCATTTTGCGGCCGGGCCGCGGCTCGGCTTTGCCGTAAAGATGCAGCTTGACGTTGGGCTCCGCGATAGCGGACGACCAGTGGGGTTCGCCATGCTGCCAAATATCACCCAGCAAATTAGCCATCGCGGCCGGCCTGTAAAACCCGGTTGAGCCAAGCGGCAAGCCGCAAACGGCGCGAAGCTGCTGTTCGAACTGCGATGTGATGCAAGGCCCAAATGTGAGATGTCCGCTATTATGCGGCCTGGGCGCAAGCTCGTTCACCAAAAGCTTCTCATCGCGTGTCAGGAAAAATTCCACACAGAGTGTGCCGACATAATCCAGCGTCTCCGCGAGAGCCCGCGCGATATCGACGGCCTCATTGAATACTTTTTTCGAAACTATTGCAGGAGCAAAAGAAATGTCCAAGATGTGATTTGCATGCTCGTTTTCGATCGCGCCGTAGTGAACGAAATCGCCGTTCGAAGCGCGGGCGCAGACAACAGAAACTTCCTTCTCAAAATCGACAAAAGCCTCGAGGACAGCGTCATTTCCCTTCAGGTTTTCGAACGCGGGATCGATGTCGCCCATCGATTTTATCTTTGCCTGTCCTTTGCCGTCGTAGCCAAAACCGGCGGTTTTAAGAATTGCCGGCAGACCTGTCTCATTCGCAGCTTTGTAAAGGTCCTCGATCAGCTTAATATGGCGAAATTCCGCAACCGGAAAACCGTTTTGCGAAAGAAATGTTTTTTCGCGCAGGCGATTTTGGGTTGTGTAAAGTATCTCACCGTGAGGGTGAACCTCAACAAATTCGGCCGCGGCTTGGACGGTCGCGGACGGGACGTTTTCAAATTCGAATGTCACGACATCGACCGATCGGGCAAACTCGCGAACGGCGTCGAGATCGCTATAATCTGCCGCGGTTTCGATATCTGCGATCTGCCCGGTCGGCGTGTCGGTGTCAGGCGAAAAGGTATGAACGCGGTAACCCATCTTACGGGCTTCAATGGCGAACATCCGCCCAAGCTGCCCGCTGCCGAAAACGCCAATGGTTGAATTTGGAAGCACAATAGCCATCAGGGGCGAAGTTTCACATGCTTATAACTGAGAATTTTAGAGTCATACGTAACCAATGCGCAATCATACACTCGAGCTGTCGCTACGATTATTTGATCAGCTGGGTCGTTGTGAAAACTGCCAGGCAGTTTAATCGATTCGGCGATTATCTTGGGTGACAAGGGAAGCAGGGAAATACCCGAAAGCGAAAACGCCTTATCGAACCATTCATCCAGCGAAATCGAAAATCGTATTCGGTTCTTTTCAAGGAGTTTAGCGACCTCCCAGCATGAAAACGCGCTTATACCGACGCCGCTCGCACGGTTATTCTCTATAAGATCTTTATCGTTATCTGTGAGTCTAGTATTTTCGTCAGTCCACCAAATCCAGATGTGGGTGTCAAGAATTATCATTTCAAAGCTTCCCAGTCCTCAGGCGGAACTGCAGGCTCAAAAGGATCATCATATTTTAACAGTGTCCCTCGCAGAGGGTTTTCGGGGTTTTCGCCTTCTTCGTGGGCTTCCATAACTATTATCTCGACTTTCTCGCCTTCTTCGAAAGGCAAATTCTCCAAAACGACCCGGCCGTGCGGCTGAACAGTTGTTTCTATCCGATGGGCTTCCATGATCACTTACTCCAAGGTAGATTGTAACACGCTTTCCGTTTGGTTTCGCCGGAATCCTCTAAGCTTTTCTCTCAATTCCGGCCGCGAGTTTGCAAGGATCGAAACCGCCAGCAACGCCGCATTTTTCGCACCGGCTTCGCCTATCGCAAGCGTTCCTACGGGCACGCCGGCTGGCATTTGGGCGATCGAAAGCAGCGAATCTAAACCGCCTAACGCACGGCTGTGAACCGGAACGCCGAGCACCGGCAAAACGGTTTGCGAAGCGGTCATTCCCGGCAGATGAGCCGCACCGCCAGCTCCCGCAATAATGACCTCAATGCCGCGAGATTCGGCCGATTTGGCAAATTCAAAAAGCAGATCGGGCGTGCGGTGAGCTGAGACGATCCTGGTCTCAAAAGGCACATCGAATACGGAAAGAATTTCAGACGCTGCCCGCATCGTCTCCCAATCCGATCTGCTGCCCATAATGACTGCGACCAACGGGTTTTCGCTCATAACATTATTTTTCCAGTTCGGCTTTTATGACAGATTCAAACTTTTCCCACGCGTGGATGGTGCTGCGCCAATAAACGATCTTGCCGTCTTTGCCGATGACAATATTTTTTGGATACCCGGCGAACCGAAAGCTGTCCAGCGTTGGCTTTGAATCGGCAACGACATTGTAATCAAATTTTTCGTGCTCCAGGAATTTTTTAACCGCGTGTTCGTCATCGGCGGTCAGTGCGACAAAAACGACATCATTATTTGCCGAGAATTCTTGTTTTAGATCATTGAGTCTCGGTATTTCAGCCATACAGGGCGGGCAGCCGATGAACCAAAAATTCAGTACCACGACTTTTCCTTTTAATTTATCAGCGTCGAATTCCA
>DATJGV010000262.1:0-7965 GCA_035494575.1 Pyrinomonadaceae bacterium
CGACTTTCACAACGGTTCTCTCATTCGCAAATAGTGCACCAAGGGCTTGGGCCGATTCCAACATGTCGCTCGCAAAGGGGTTCGAAAGATGTCTTGCCGACTACAAAAAAGGCTGGGGTAATTACGTCAAGACTCTTCCAAAAGTCGATCCGAAATATCAGGCGCAGTTCAATATGGCCGCGATGGTTTTAAAGGCGCACGAGGATAAGACACGTCGCGGAGCGAACATCGCTTCGCTCTCGATTCCTTGGGGCGGTGGTGCGAATGCAAATGAGAACAACGTTGGCGGTTATCATCTGGTGTGGGCGCGCGATCTTTATCAGGTTGCGACGGCGTATATGGCCTGGGGTGATAAGGCGGCAGCGGAACGTGCGCTCGATTTTCTATTTAACGTCCAGCAAAAGCCGGACGGAAGTTTTCCGCAAAATTCCTGGCTCGACGGCAAGCCGTTTTGGGGTTCGCTGCAGATGGACGAGGTCGCATATCCGCTGATCCTGGCTTACCAACTCGGTAAAAACGACAAGGCGACATACGAAAAGCATATTAAAAAGGCTGCTGACTTTATTGTCAAAAACGGCCCGGCAACACCGCAGGAGCGATGGGAAGAAGAAGGCGGATATTCGCCATCGACCATAGCGGCCGAGATCGCGGGACTTGTCTGTGCAGCTGAAATAGCACGAAAAAACAGCGATGAGGCTTCGGCAAAGACCTACCTTGCAACTGCCGACAACTGGCAGGCTAACATCGAAAAATGGACGGCAACGACGACCGGAAGATACGGTGACGGCAATTATTACCTGCGGATCACAAAAAACGGAAAACCTGACGCGGGCGATAAGATCGAAATAAACAACGGAGCAGGAACGTTTGACGAACGCGATATTGTCGATGCCGGATTTCTCGAACTTGTCCGTCTCGGCATCAAACCGCCTAACGATCCGCTGATCGTGAAATCCTTGAAAATCATCGATCAGGTCATCAAGGTCGATACTCCGAACGGCGTTGGATTTTACAGGTACGATCATGACGGTTACGGCGAGATGGACGATGGCCGCCCGTGGAATTGGGACGGAAAATATACCGGCAAAGGCAGGCTTTGGCCGCTGTTGAGCGGTGAGCGTGGAGAGTATGAGATCGCGGATTGCGGATCGCGGATCGCGGATTTGTCAGTTCCATCTGCCTCTGCGGGTGGCCTGAAGTCCAGCGATGAATGTCTAAGAAAAGCCGAGTCTCGCCTGGACGCGATGCGGCGTTTCGCCAATGACGGCTTGATGATCCCCGAACAGATTTGGGACATGAAGGAGGTGCCAAAACAGCATCTGGAATTTTCGCCTGATCTTAAATTTGGCGAAGGTACCGGCTCGGCGACTCCGCTTGCATGGTCGATGGCGCAGTTTATTCGGCTGGCAACAAATCTGAAGGCAGGAAAAAATCTTGAGACACCGCAGGTTGTTTATAATCGATATGTGAAGAATGGTGGTCAGGAGTCAGTTGCCAGTGGTCAGGGTCCGGCACGATCGTCTATGACTCAACACCAGGTAATCTGCATTCCAGAAATGAGCAACCACCGACTCGAAAGAAATGCGACACGGTTTCCTGTCATTAAGCGATGCAAAGATGGCACTTACTACGCCGCTTTTGCTTATAGGGGCAAGGCAAAAAAGGTTCAGATAGCCGGAGATTTTACCGGCTGGAAACCTTCGTATTCGTTGGTGCAGGAAGAGCAGTTTGCCCCAACTCAACAGGAATATGACACAAACAAACATCTTTCTTTGGAGTTCAGACCAGCCGCACGTGTCGAATACAAACTCATCGTTGACGGCAAATGGATCCTCGATCCGCTAAATCCTAACAAGGTTGATAACGGCGTTGGCGGTGAGAATTCGTTTTTCACAATGCCGGATTATAAACCGACGCCGTGGGACAAGGGCGAAACGCCGAAGACGGATGAATTTGAAATAGTGTCGAAGGATTTTGGAACACGCACGATAAAGGTTTATGTGCCAAAGCTGGTATCACCTGCGGGAGCGATTGGTTTAAGACAAAAAAGAAATATCAAAACGTCGTCACCAAAAAACGTTCAACCACCCGCTACTGCAGGTGGTATTGACGCTCTGCCAGTTCTCTACGTTGAAGATGGCAGCGATTACGTCAACCGCGGAAAGGCGATCCAGATCCAGCAAAATCTTGTAAAAGCGGGCAAAGTTGGTCCGTTCATCATGGTCTTTTTAGACCCGAAAGACAGGATGAAAGAGTATTGGGCAAACGACCAGTGGGCCGATTTTGTTGCGAATGAGGTGGTACCGGAAGTTGATAAACGATATCGAACGATAAAGGATCGTCGTGAACGTGCGTTGTTAGGGGCTTCGCTTGGCGGCGTTACGAGCATTTGGACGGCTCTGAGGCATCCTGACGTTTTCGCACGGGTCGGCGGACAAAGTTCTTCATTTTGGATAGATAACGAGCGCGTCGTAAAAGCCCTCGAAGATCTGGACGGCAAAACGAAATTTAAATTTTATATCGACGACGGTGCGCTCGAAGGCGTTGATAATTCGCGTAAGGTCGCGAAACTTTTGCGCGATAAAGGCTTTGATGTTACCTATAACCTGGCCGAGGCCGGGCACAACTGGACAGCCTGGCGCGACCGGCTGGCAGATGCGTTTATCGCGCTGTGG
The DNA here is from genome assembly GCA_035494575.1 of Pyrinomonadaceae bacterium. Lineage (GTDB taxonomy): Bacteria > Acidobacteriota > Blastocatellia > Pyrinomonadales > Pyrinomonadaceae > OLB17. Next base: position 2,676 of record DATJGV010000262.1, read on the forward strand.
AAATGAAAGCCCGGCGAGGCGCTTTTTTGGCGCACGTCACTTGTCTAAAAAAAAATTTACGGGTACAAACGTTAAAGGATGTTACAAAGACGTTACGTTTCTTTCGTTCGTACCGGTCGTTTTTTTGCTAAACGGGTTTCCATATCCGCGCCCGTTTTGATTTTTCTTGCGGCGGCTTTTGTAAATGCTCAGACGCAAAAAGCGCAGACTGTGCAGACACCTGCTTTGCCTGAGACGAATGCGAAAAAAGCCACAACGACGACGAACTCGTCTGCCAAAGCCCCGATCAATTCCTCGAATCGAACCGAGCTCGGCCGATGGCTGGAATTCGACTCGATCTCGTTCAGCACGCGATATCATTTCATCGAAAATTCGAACCGCACAAAGGCCGCAAACAACGACCAATATCAGGTCGCGATCAAGGGCCGGTTCAAGTTCGATAAGAAGGGCGATTACAGCCTGACGGCCGGAGTTTATACGGGAAACGCTTTTACGAGCGGATGGAATAACATCGGTTGGGGTACGGGCAAGCGCCAGACGACGCTCTTTGTAAAACAATTATATTTTCAGGCACGGCCGGTCAAGGGGCTGGAGGTCCAGTTTGGCGGCCTGCCGGTGACGAACGGCGTTTCGACCGAGGCGACAGGCTACGATAATGACGCCTATATCACGGGCGAGCGCCTGCGATTGAAATATCCGAAAAAACTCTTTTTTGACGAAATTTCGATCACCTTTGCATACGTCGGCGATCTGAACCAGCCGGAATTTTTCAAGCGCCTTAAGCGCCTCGGTGAATCGAACTATCATCAGTTCCTTGTTAGCCGCCACATCGGAAAACGGGCAAATTTTTCGGCGGATTACACATTTCAGGCGGGCCTCGACACACTCAGGCAAGCCGTCAAGATAAAGGTCCCGGAAACAAAGATTTTCGACAGCGTTGAGTTTGAGAACTATCAGATCGTGGGTGACGATCCGGGCTACGGCTTTAACCTCTTTGGCGACAAAAAGTTGAACAATAGATTTTCGGTCAGCGGCGGCGTTGCGCACATTGACCGCAAATTGTTGAACGGCGACCGTTTCCCGCCCGGCACACGTGTTCATTTTACCGCGAATGCGAAGCTCGGTTACGACCTCAGTCTAAGCGCGATGTTTACACAAGGCATCGGAACCTGGCCCGATGTTCGTAACCGCACGCGTCTGGACATCGTTCTGACATACAATCTGCTCGACCTTTTGCGCCGCAATAAGCTCTTTTAAGAAATGTCTTACCGATGTGCAATCTGAAAAACTAAAGACGTCCTTTAGTTGGGCCGTCGTTTCAGGTCCAGAGAATTGCCGTATGCCAAGTTGATCAGGGTTGATTTTTGACCCCAAAGACTTAAAATTATAGACCTGCACCCTAATGGAGGAGCTCTGGCTAAAATTCATTGATACCGAAGGCCAATCGCGACGCGAACGCGTGGGCGGCGAGCGTTTTATCGTGGGCCGGCAGTCGGATTGCGATCTTTGCATTCCGGACGGGAAGCTGTCGCGTGAGCACCTCGAGATCGAGCGGATCGGCTACAACTTTATCGTCTCCGATCTTGGTTCCAGCAACGGAACCACACTGAACGGGGCAAATCTTTCGGGCCGCGTTGCGCTTTCGAACGGTGACCGGCTCAATCTTGGCGGCAGCATAGAAATGACCGCTGAATTTGCGTCAGAGCAACTGGCAGCCGCGCCCGTTGCTGCAGAAGACAACAATGGCCAGGCGTTCGAGGCGCCAGCCGCAGCATCGTCTCCGCGGCCTCAAACAAATGCCGAACCGGAAGGCGGATTTCCGATGAGCATTTTTCTGATCGCTCCGGTTCTCGGCTTGCTCGTCATACTGCTGGTCGGCGGCTCGATCTATATGTTAAGCGGCGGTAAAAGGCGGGACCCGGTCGACAACAATGATGTCGTTTATAAGTCCGACGATGAGGACGACAAACCGGTAAATAAAAAAGCGAAGAGCACGGACGACGATGAGCCGTCCAATCAGACGTCATCGCCGAACACCTCATCAACACCTGACATTCCGCCGCTTCCGTCGCCGTCAAATACGGGCGAAGGAGGCAAAAGCGAGGTGGACGGCGCGGCATTTTTGCGGCGGATCGCCCTGAACGACCCGAAAGCCTTTCTGACTGGCGAACAGGCCAAGCTTGTAAACGACAAGATCAAACAGGTTACCTCGCCCGCGCTTGCCGACAACATCAACGCGGCTCGCCAAAACTCGGCCAAGATAAAATCGATCGCAGAATCAAAAAGCCTCAAACCGCAGTTTCTCGCTACTGCCGCAATTACAAAGCTTGGCAGCAATCGCGGCGATGTATTGCAAACTGCTGAAGCGATGGCCGAGACATTTGAAAAGCTTCGGACGCCCGTCGGCAACGAATTTGCGAGTGATGCATTGTTGATGGTCGCGGCGTACGATCAGGGCGCCGCCGGCGATTTTCTGAAGATGCGCAATATGCTGCAGGACATTGCGACAAAATACCCGGAAAGCTCACGCTCGATCCGCACCATTTGGTTTCTTCACAAAAATAATAGGATCACCGATGCCGAATACGACTTCGCACTGCGCTTCCTCGCCGTCGGCACGATCATGCAAAATCCCAAAGACTTTGGCGTCAATACAGAAGCATTGACGTTTTGAGTTCGTTACTTTCCCCAAGGTAGGCGTATGGAAAACCAGGAATGGATAACAGGCAAGATCGCGATCGCGATAGGAGGTGTTCCGATCGAGATGGAAATGACGGTTCCGGCCAAACCCGTAAAACCTCACCGCATGCTTCCCGTTTTCCAGAAAATGACAAATTCGTTCGTCGATATGAGCGTCCAGGCGATGAACGAAATAGGTGAAAACATCTCTTGTAAGGCAGGATGTGGTGCGTGCTGCAGCCAGGCTGTTCCGATCGCCGAAGTCGAGGTCTATCAGATCGCCGAGCTTGTTGAAAACATGCCGGAACCGCGCCGAAGTGAGATCAGGAAACGTTTTGCGGACGCGGTGGAGCATTTCGAATCGATAGGCTGGTTCGAGCGCGTTCGAAAGGCCGGCAATATGAAGATGCCTGATAATCCGCAGTACATACCGACTGAATTGCTGGAAGCAGCGATGGAGTATTTTAACGAGGGCGTACCGTGTCCGTTTCTTGAAAACAATTCTTGCTCGATCCATGAAAACCGTCCGCTTTCATGCCGCGAATATCTTGTGACCTCTCCAGCCGAAAATTGTTCAAAGCCGACGGCCGAAACGGTTAAGAAGGTCCCAATGCTCATCAGGCCATCGAAATCGCTTCCGCGAGTCGGCATAACCGGAAATTTCAGCGGCATGGGAGTGTTGCCGTTGATCCGGGCTCTCGAACTTGCAGAAAAGGTTCCGGAGCAATTTAAGGAAAAGACCGGCGATAAGTGGATGGCCGATTTTTTTGAGCATCTTACGAAAACCGAAATTCCACCCCAGGACAGTGAAACGCATCGAAAAAAGAAGCGAAAACCTCGACGAAAGCGATAATACCTTTGGCCGAAGCCGAAGTATGGTATAACCTATTTACTAATTTCGCCACTCGTTTTACTATTTACATCTAACCCTGTTATGAGCAAATACAGAAAGATCGTCTGGAACGAAGGGATGCTTCTCACGCCGCATCACTTTCAGCAATGGGACAACTACCACGAAGAGCTTCTGAATTCCCGGCTGAGGTCTCTCATACAATACGATTACGGCGTTCTGGAGCTGCAGATTAACAACGAGGCGATAGTGAACGGTAATTTTCAAATAACAAATTGCCGCGGCATCATGCCCGACGGATTGTTTATAAATGTACCGGACGCTGAGGCGGTTCCGGACACGAGGCCGGTTGGTGACCATTTTCCGGCTGAGGCCTTAAAGCTGGGTGTTCACCTGGCGATACCGGCGCGAAAAATGGGCGAGGCAAACTTTCAGGCAAGCGGTGCGAAGGCGAGCTCGAATCTGAGGTTTTTGCAGGAAGGCTCAATGGTCAAGGACGAGACCAGCGGCAGCAACGAACAGCCGCTTGCGTACGCCAAGAGCAACCTGCGGATAATTTTCGATGACGAGCTTCGCGACGGCTTTACCTCAATGAAGATCGCCGAACTCGAACGCACGCCGACCGGGCAGCTAAAGATTTCTGAGGAATACATTCCGCCGATCTTAAAGATAAACGCGTCGAACTGGCTCGCCGGATTGGTCAGGCAGATCGTGGAGATACTGATAACAAAAAGCTCCAGTCTCGGCGAACAACGTCGGCAGCGAAACGCCTCTCTTGCAGATTTTACGACCTCCGAAGTTGCGGTTTTCTGGCTGCTGAATACGATCAATTCGTCGATACCGGCGATGGCTCATTATTTTCGCTCGCCACTGATACATCCCGAGAGGCTGTATCTCGAAATGTCCACACTCGTCGGGCGGCTTATGACCTTTTCGGTCGATTCGCACCCGAAGGACATCATTAAATACGATCATGACGATCTTTATCTCACGTTCTACACGCTCTCGGGTCAGCTGAAAGAGCTGCTTGAAACCGTTATTCCCAGCCGGTGCGTGCCGATAATACTCGAAAAAACGCGCGAAAGCCTTTATATTGGCCGCATTGAGGACGAACGTCTGCTCAAGGAGGCGGCATTTTTCCTCGCTGTTCGGTCGCAGATGCCCGAAGCAAAACTTATCGAGGGCGTTCCGCGTGTCGTGAAGATCGCCTCGCGCGATGTTATCGATTCGGTCATCGGCGCCGCACTTCCGGGTGTTGTCCTGACTCATTCCAATCCGCCGCCGGCTCCGATACCGACGCGCGTTGGGTTCAAATACTTCATGCTCGACACGATCGGCCCGTACTGGAACGGAATTAAGGGCTCAAAGGTCATAGCCGTGCACGTACCCGACGAAATACCGGACGAGAAGCTCGAAATGTACGCGGTCAAGCCGTAGGTCTGGCGACTTTGCGGAAGGCAATTTCGCGCAAAATCGCAACGGCCGCAAACGAATCACTCCGCGGGACGATTTCGTCGGCGTCCCATCTAAATCTTTTGAACAGAGCAGATAGGCTTTTTACCTTCGGTTTGTCCCAGGACTGTCCCAAGGGTGTCCCAAACGATGTTGGGACACGTAAATAACTGCAACAACTTGCGTTTACGTTTACGGTCAGCTCGATTTTTCGTATTTTTTGGAAAAAATATTTCGGGTCAAAATAAATCAATTTTCAATCATCACCCGTCTACCGCAGACCGGTAAATTCGGAGCAACATTTTATCG
>DATJGV010000263.1:0-6568 GCA_035494575.1 Pyrinomonadaceae bacterium
GCGATCAGTTGATCGCAAAAACATCCTTAACTGCGCGTCAATTTAGAGTATAATTGGGATCGCAGTATCCTTTTTACTGATATTCCTTCAATCAAATTTTCCCAGGGGTGTGTTATGTTTCGTAATACTCAAGCCGCTAAACTATTTCTTTCATTGCTTTTATTTCTGTCGCTAAGTTTCCAGGGGCTGACCATTAAAGGGCAGGACCTTGTTGCGGCCGACGACATCACAGGCGGCGGTTCAAGCGTCTTTGTATTTCGCGGATCACGCAAGAAACCGCAAACGCGGGCTTCGGGCGGTTTCGCATTCGCTTCCGGCCGCGGGCGTTCCGGTTTGGGCCGCTCACACGTAAATTCACAGATATTCGCGGCAGAAAGAAAGAAACGCACGCAAACCGTCGCAGCAAATACGCGAACGCGACAGCAGACAGCGGCGGGCCGGCGGCTTGCAATGTCTAACACCTTAACTGCTAAGGCGGAAACTCAGCTTGACGCAAATCAGACGGATGCTGCAATTGCGTCCTATCGTGAGGCGTTAAAGCTGAACCCGCGAAACACAAAGGCAACAGAGGGTTTGAGCGATGCCTTGACGGCGAAAGGGATCGAACTTGCCGCAACATCAAAAACCGATGCCGCAACGGCGCTCGAAGAAGCGGTCAAACTTGATCCGAAAAACGCGGTTGCGTATGCAAAATTGGGTGAGATCTCCGACGCTCAGGAGCTGACGGAACGGGCGATACAAAACTATGAATTAGCGATAAAGGCCGATGATAAATTCTCGGCTGTTTATGTGCCGCTCGGGCTCGATTATCTAAAAAAAGGCGAGATAGCAAAGGCTGAGACTTATGCGATAAGGGCTGAAAACGAAGGTCCCGAGACGGCTGACGGTCGTTATCTGAGAGGACTGGTTTATCTCAAGCAAAACAAGAACGCCGAAGCCAAAGCAGAGTTCGACAAAGTGCTGGCTCTCGAACCGCAGTACGCCGCGGCCAAATATTATCAGGCTGTCGCCTACGGTCAGATGAACCAGGACGATCAGTCGATAGCCGCATACAAGGCCGCTGTTCAGGCTGATCCGGAGTACGCTCCGGCTTGGTACGATCTCGGCGTTGCATATTACAACAAGGGCGATTACGACAATGCGGCGGCATCGTATCGCGAAGCAATAAAGTACGATCCGAACAACGCTCAGGCACACGCAAATCTTGCCAGTACTTATCGCCAGCAGGAAAAATACGCCGAGGCAAACGCCGAGTATAAGGCCGCCGCCGACAACGGCAAAAAAGACCCGGACACATACAGCGAATGGGGTTACTGCCTTGGCAAAACCAACGAATGGGACAAGTCGGTCGCACGGCTGATCGCTGCACAGGAGCTTAGCCCGGACGCCATCGATTACAACAACACCGGCTGGGCATATTACAACGCGGCTCAGGCTGACAAAGCTGCAAAGAACGACGAAGCCGCAAAAGCGAATCTTGAAAAAAGCAAAGCTTCGCTGCAAACAGCGACCGAGAAAAATCCTAAGCTTGACGCGGCGTATGCAAATCTGGGAACGACGAACAACGCTCTTGGCGATTTTGAGGCTGCAGTAGCCGCTCTGACCATCGCTCTCAGCCTGCATAACGATTGGGTCGTCGCGTTGAACGGCCTCGGCATCGGTTATCGCGGGCAAAACAATTTTACGGCCGCCGTGCAGCAGTTTGACCGCGTTTTGAGCCTTGACGGCAATAATGTGCTGGGCCTGTACAACATGGGCGAGACGCAATACGCCATGGGCAACAAAAAGGAAGCCAAGAAATATCAGGCACGGCTGAACAAGATAAATCCGGTGCTGGCAAGCCAGCTTGACGGCATCATCAGCGGAAAGATCATAATGGATAAAGCCAAGCAAAAAATACGTGAAAAGATCAAGATACCGGGCCTTCCTTTCTAGGTGCCGAACTCCCTAACCGTGTTTTTGTGCTATAATTTGTAAATTCGACCGGCTCATAAGGGGCCGGGAAATTTATTTTCGGGAGATCAATATCGGATCGACACGATCCAGTTTCTAATGGACGGTCCTGCCAGTAGCCTGCTCGCGTTTTTTCAGGAATCCGCAAGCGCGCCTGCCTTTTCACTTGGCGAACTAGCCTTTGACTTTTTTGTCATCGTTTTTATTGTGGCGTTGAACGCATTTTTCGTCGCTTCGGAGTTTGCGTTGGTTTCGTCGCGCCGAACCAGGCTCGAAACCTTCGCCGAGGACGGAAGCAAAGGTGCGGCTGCGGCGTTGCGGCTGCTCTACAATCCGACCCGCTTCATCTCGGCTGTTCAGCTTGGCGTTACACTTGCGTCACTGGCGTTAGGATGGGTCGGCGAACCGGCGCTTGCAAAAGTTTTCGAGCCCGTCGCGCAACAAATAGCCAGCGAAGGAACGGCCGGATACGTTGCTCACGTGATCGCGATCGTCTTTGCATTTTGCCTTATAACCTTTTTTCACGTCGTGCTTGGCGAGCTTGTTCCCAAGATGTTCGCACTCGAAAACGCCGAAGCGTATGCGAAATTCGCCGCGCGCCCGCTCGAATTATTCGCACGTGTTTTCTCGCCTTTGCTTTGGATATTTAATTTGGCGGGACGCAACATTGGGCGGCTGCTCGGATTAAAATCGTCGCTCGATCATGCATCGGTTTACACCGAAGAGGAGATCCGCCAGCTTGTGCGACTCTCCGAAGAAAGCGGCCATTTGAACATTGCGGAAAGGACGCTGATCGATCAGGTCTTCGAGTTTTCCGAGACTACGGTCAAAGAGGCAATGATCCCGCGAACCGGAATTGTGGCGATCCCCGAAAGCAGCTCGCTGAGCGAGATCGCGACGGCGTTTCGACAAAACGGCTATTCGCGGCTGCCGGTTTATCGCGGCTCACTTGACGATATCGTCGGCGTCATTCACAGCAAGGACGTTATGAGCTATCTGCTCGCGCCAAAATCGTTCCGGCTGGATCGCATCATTCAAAAGCCGGTGTACGTCGTCGATACCGCAAAACTCGAAGACGTTCTGCGGCAGATGCAGCGGGAAAAGTTTCATTTCGGTTTTGTTGTGGACGAACACGGCGGCGTCGAGGGCATAATCACCCTCGAAGACCTGCTCGAAGAGATCGTCGGCGACATTTCGGACGAGCACGATGAAGAGGTCAACGAACAGATCCATGAGCAGCCGGACGGCAGTTTCATTCTGGACGGCGGGTTGGCGGTTCGCGACCTGAACAAGCGGCTTGATCTGAATCTGCCGGTTTCTGACGGTTATACGACGATCGCCGGGTTTTTGCTTGCCGAAGCGGGCGAATTGTTGTCCGAAGGCGACACCGTCCCGTATAACGGGCACACCTTTCATGTCGAAAAGGTTGAGAAGCGCCGGATAACCAGGGTCAGGATGGAGAATACACAGGAAGAGCGGATGACGGGCCCCGAAGCGTGACTTGTCGCAGATCTTTTTGTCTTTATCTATGATTCACGCTACATTTAACATATCGATTTTCAAATATAATAAGCGGAGCAATTCATAAAATTATGAGTCTTATTGAACAGGTTTGGGCGAGGGAGATTCTGGATTCGCGCGGGAACCCGACCATCGAGGCCGAGGTCGTTTTAGAGGATGGAACGCAAGGCCGTGCAGCGGTTCCGAGCGGCGCATCGACGGGAGAAAACGAAGCGGTCGAACTTCGGGACGACGACAAATCGCGGTACATGGGTAAGGGCGTGTTGGACGCCGTTGCGAATGTTAATGACAAGATCAATCGCGAGGTCGAAGGCCTTGACGTGCTCGATCAAACGCTGATCGACGAGAAGATGATCGCTCTTGACGGCACGGAAAATAAATCGAACCTCGGAGCAAATGCGATCCTTGCCGTGTCGCTGGCGTCGGCCCGTGCGGCAGCTTCGTTTCTCGGAATTCCGCTTTACCGTTATATCGGTGGTTCGAACGCAAAAACGCTCCCGGTTCCGATGATGAACATCCTGAACGGCGGCGCTCATGCCGACAACAACGTCGATTTTCAGGAATTTATGGTGATGCCGGTCGGCGCCGAACGCTTTTCCGAGGCGCTGCGAATGGGTTCCGAGATATTCCACAACCTGAAAAGCGTGCTCAAATCGCGCGGTTACTCGACCGGCGTCGGCGACGAAGGCGGTTTTGCTCCGAATCTGAAATCGAACGAAGAAGCTGTCGAGACCATCTTGGAGGCCATAGACAAAGCCGGTTACAAAGCCGGTGACAACGTCATGCTGGCGCTTGACCCTGCGGCGAGCGAGTTTTATAAAGACGGCAGCTATGTATTCAAAAAATCAGACAACCGAAAGCTTTCGTCCGACCAGATGGCAGCCTACTGGGCCGATTGGTGCGACAAATATCCGATAATCTCCATAGAGGACGGTATGGCGGAAACCGATTGGGACGGCTGGAAAAATCTGACTGACAGGGTTGGCGAAAGGGTTCAGCTTGTCGGTGACGACCTGTTCGTAACTAACGTCAAATTCCTGCAGAAAGGTATCGATCTCGGAGCCGCGAATTCCATTCTTATCAAGGTAAACCAGATCGGTACGCTGACCGAAACGCTCGACACCATAGAACTTGCACGGACGCATAACATGACGTCTATCATCTCGCATCGGTCCGGCGAAACGGAAGATTCTTTCATCGCCGATCTTGCGGTTGCGACCAACGCCGGGCAGATCAAGACGGGCAGTCTCTGCCGTTCGGACCGCATCGCAAAATATAACCAGTTGCTGCGGATCGAAGAAGACCTTGGCGATGCGGCACGGTATCCCGGCCGAAAGGCGTTCTATCAGATCAGGCAAAGCGCAAAAAAGGGCAGCGTCGGCAAAATATAGCTGCGAGAGCGTCCAAAATATGATATTTTGACAACTCTCACGCAAAGGAGGTCAGTTTATGCCAATGCAAGTATGTCACGGAGCACAGATGATGTGCAGCTTCGGGATGGCTCCGAGCAATTTGGTAGTTCTTCCAGTTAACCGCGTCCAGACCGATCAAGTGCCGGACGCCAACATCATGGACCACATCCCTTTGACCAACATTATGCCTTTCGGTAACTGCATGGCCCCGACGTTTCCGGCGACGGCGGCAGCCACGACGGCTGCGGCAGGCGTTCTGACGCCGATGCCCTGCATTCCGTCCACACCGGCTCCGTGGGTTGCGGGTGCCCCGACCGTTTTGCTGGGAAATTTCCCGTCTCTCGACAACGTCAGCACGCTGAACTGCATTTGGGGCGGTATTATTACATTCGTGACTCCGGGCGAATTTACGGTAATGATTCCGTAGGTCAGCCGTCCGTTTTCAGATCGGCCTGCTAACCCACCGGGAAACTCCCCGCATTACGGCGAAACGGTGGAACTTGAATAAGACTTCCTTGGCCAAAGGAGCGATCTTGTCATTTTTGTCCCAATTTGTCCCACGCTGGGACAAATTGGGACAAGCGTCTTCTTGAAAACAAAGGGTTTAGCCCTTGTCCCACTTGTCCCATTTGTCCCACCAGAAAAACAGTGAGCAGTGGTCGATGACCAGCGGCCAGAGGTTGTCAAAGATCAAAAACCCCCGTGATGCAGCTTAGGTCGCGTGTATCGCCGACAAACGCTAAAGTCTGTCAGCCTTGGTATTTTAGCGCCTGTTGCATCGATAGTAAATAGTTTTGTCTGCAACACATGTTTCGGCAATTTCGAGAAGAGAGCAGCTACAAACAAAAAGAAGAAGCAGACCAGGCCGTACCGCTGCTTTTTCGCAGCCCGTACAAACGCTTTCGATATAACAGGCAAGAATTTCGGCAAAAAATGAAATGTTTTTCCGTATCCTTCTTAATTTGATATAGGAAATGCCGTGGCCTGTCGGAGTGACGGGCAGGTCTTCGGAAGGAGGGTTCAGTTATGGCGAAACCTATACTCGATTTTCAAGGAAATCCGGTTTACATGGAGATCGCCGCGCTGTTTTATCGATTTTCGCCCGCGATCAGGTTGGAGGACCACATCGATCAAGTCACAGACATCGGCAGAACCATTTCGGAAGGCGTGTTTTTTAAGCCGAAAGATTCGCTTAAGTTCCGGATGGAAGTGGCGTTTACAAAACTCGATGAATATTCCGGCATTCGCGCGTTTCATTGGGACGACCGAAAGGTTTGGGTTTACCGGCTGGCCGCACTCGCCACAGATGGCGAAGGATATCGTGAGATCGGGCAGCCGAGCCTGCACATCGCGATAGGTTCCGATGTGTGCAACGTGCATATTGACGAATTCGGTTTTTTCGGGCTTGATCCCAATGGCTTGCCGTATCTGGGCCCCGAATCCATCAGGCACATCGCCGACGAGTTAGGTTACCGTGTGTATGTCCGCGGACCCTTGATCAAGCTGCTCAAATTCGGGTTGCCGGACGCGATAGCCGAACCCGCAGCGAAGCTTCTGGATGCAACTTATCTGGTCGCGCCGGGTGCTTCGAACCGATATGAAAAGCGTGTCGGGATCGGCGTCAAACTCCTCGACCGAAAATATTACGACCTGCGGTTTGAATATACTTGCGGAAACATAAA